>JALONZ010000070.1 GCA_025454675.1 Anaerolineae bacterium
GTTAATGGTGGGGTCGAAGGCATCGCGGATGCCGTCACCCATGACGAACAAGCACAACACGGTGATGGTAATCAGTAGACCGGGTGTGATGACCAGATGGGGCGCATCGCGGAAGAACCCTTGCAGATTTTCCCCGACTTTAGACAACATATTGCCCCAAGTGGGTGTGGCGGCGCTGATGCCCAAATTCAAGAAGCTGAGGGCGGCTTCGGCAAGGATAACCCCACCAATGCCCAACGCCAATGTGACCGAAAGCAACGAAATCATATTGGGGAAGATGTGTTCGCGCATAATCCGCCATGGAGATGCACCCAACGCCCGCGCCGCCATCACATAATCTAACCCGCGTGTGGCGATGGTTTGACCACGAATCAGGCGCATACTACCCGTCCAACCTGTGACCACGAATACGATGACCAACGAGGTCGGGTCGGGTTTGAGAATCGCGGATATGGCGATGAGCAAATACAGCTGGGGCAACGAATTGAGCGTGGTGATAATCCAGTTCATAAAGTCATCGAACACCCCGCCAAAATAACCTGCCGCCATGCCCAAAATTGAGCCGACAGTCGCGGTCAACATGGCACTAGCAAAGGCGATGAGCAAGGAGATGCGTCCGCCTTCTAATATCCGTGCCAGATAATCGCGCCCAATTTGGTCACTACCCAACACAAAGCATTCGACATTCCCGCGCGTATCGAAACAGCCACCCGGTGGGGTTAAGCGAGCGACACCATTGGTTGTGACGGGATTTTTGCCCAACACATATTCGTTAATCCATGGAGAAACGAAGGTGATAACCAGCAAAAAGCCTAAAATACCCATCGCTATCAATGTGAGGCGGTCACGGCGCAAGCGACGCATGGCACGCCCCAAATTGGAGATACTTTTGGTGACACCTTCTGTTTGTAAGGTGATAACACCTTGGTCATCCACGACTTCCATTTGTTTGCGGACGACCAATTCTTTTTGGACGATGACGGCAGGGCGCGGGAGGATGGCTTGGAAAGCAAGGAGTATCACGCCAAAAAATCCCATCCAAAAGCCTGCATCCGCCGTTTTGATGACGGGCAAAAAGAAATTGCTATTGATGGCATACAGCAGGTAATACAAAAAGCCGACACCCGCCAACGTTAATGTCCATTTGGCGACATGGGGGCGAATTTTTGTGGAGAAAATCCCGCCGATCGTGGTAGCAAACGCGCCAAAAGTGGCAACCAAGAAAATTATCATGAGCGGTCTAAAATCATCCAACGCAAAGCGTGATTCTAGCACATAGGTCAAATCTAATTGACGGATAGACCCGCCATATAAACGCGCCATCAGGCTTTGTGGGACAGCATCCAAATCCACGGGGAAGCGGATATACCATGGGATGAAGAAAAAGCTGAATAACATCAACCCACCCGCCAACAACGCCAAAATATCAGGAAAGGATAAACGAATGCGCGGTTCAACTTTTGCAGATTCAGTTTTGGGTAACACAAAATACAGTCCCAGTGTTATAACAACTGCACCAGCAATTGCAATCAAAGGGCTGAGACTGGGGCTAATAAACGGACTCGCCAAGCCAAGCCCCGCGCCTGCAAGGGTGATGATGAGTGCAAGCAAGGGTTGGTTGCGATTCATCGCCAATGAAGCGGGGATTAAGGCGGCTGTGGTGGTTAAAAGTGCGCCAAAAAGGGCGATTGTGATAAATTCCATAGTATATGCTCCTTCGCCCTATCAATACCGAATACGCGGGTCAATAATCGCGTACAAAATATCTGAGATAAGGAAACCAATAATGGTAGCGATGGCGGCATAGATGGTGAATGCCATGACCACGTTATAATCGCGCTGGGTGATGGCTTCAAGGGTTTTTAAGCCAACGCCTTGATAATTAAAAATCGTCTCGGTGATGACTGCCCCACCAAAAACACCGGTGATGGCGGGTCCCAAGCCTGTGGCGATGGGGATGAGCGCGTTACGCATCCCATGACGCAACCACACACGGCGGCTGGATAAGCCTTTGGCGCGGGCGGTGCGGATGTAATCTTGACCAACCACATCCAGCATGGATGCACGCATAATACGCGATGTACCAGCGATGCCACCGATAGACAACAGTAAGACGGGCAAAAACATATAATTCAGGCGTTCAATTACCGGTGGGCAGGCATCATCAATGGTGGCGGCGCAACGCCCCCCGGTGGGAAACCAGCCGAGTTCAAACGAAAAAATGAGGAGTATCAGCAAGCCCAGCCAGAATAGGGGGATGGCGCTGATGATGACGGCAAAGATGCGGGTAAAATTATCGAATAAGCCACCCCGCCCAACCGCCGCCAAGATGCCCACCAAGATACCGAAAATTGTACCAATGATGAGGGATGCGATGCTCAATTCGAGTGTTGCAGGAATATTTTCGGTGAGTACATCCAAGACATACCGACCGTTGAAGGTATAACCAAAGTCACCGCGCAAAATGCCCGTGCGGACACCTTTGGTATATTGAATTTCTTCGCCATTGCTGGCGACAAACGTGGCGCTGACCAAACGACCTTCATCAGCAAAGCCATCGCCATCGGTATCCACGCGCATCCAATCATCGCCGATGAGCCATTTAAGGTAACGAGCATGGATAGGGTCATTCGTCCCCAGTCGCATTTCGATGCGGTCACGGGTAGATAAACCCGATGATGCGCCACCTGTGCTACTGCTAGACGACTGATTTGCACCACCCCCTGCGGCAAGATTGAATGCCAACGCGCCTTCGGGACCGCCTGGGGTGGCAATCATGAGGATGAAGGCGAGGACGGTGATGCCGAAAAAAGTCGGTATAGACTGAATTAAACGGCGGATAATGTAACGATACATAAAAATTTCCTTCTGATAACAGTAGGGACGGCATATATGCCGTCCCTACAATACATTTATAACAGGGTACTGCGATTATTCACCAACCGCAATTGACCAGGCTTCTTGATTCCAAGTGAAGCCGATGGGTCCGAGGTTTGGACGAACTTCAAAGTTGCCGATATTGGGTTGGATGAGGCTCATACCCAAGCCGCCAATCCAAATCCATGGGGCATCCGCTTGGAGGATGGCATAGGCTTCTTTGTAGAGTTCGGCACGGGCGGCTTGTTCACAACCATTGGTTTGGAGTGGGTCGTTGGCTTTGTCAAGCAATGCTTGGAAATCGGCATTGTAGTAGGACGAAGCATTGAAACCAGCACCGGGCAGGTCGTTGGTTGGGTCATAGAGGGTACGCAGACCATTGGGGTCGGCGGGGAAGCCCAAGCCCCAGAAGATGGAGGACAGTTCAAAGGTTTGACCAGTGAATTCGTCTACCAACACATTGAAGTCAATGGCTTCAAAGTTGATACCGAAGCCGAGTTGTGTCCATTGGTCATCCAACACCAAGCCCATTGTTTCTTGAGAGGTGTTACCAGCATTCACAACGAAGCGGAGGTTCAGTTCGGTGCCATCGGCGACATAGAGTGCGCCTTGGGCAACGCGGGGGGTTGTGGGGTCGCCATCGGTATCAACCCAGCCCGCTTCGGTGAGCAGTTGGTCTGCCATGGCGGGGTCATATGGGTAGACTGCGAGGTCGGGGTCGAATGCCCAAGAATCGGGACGAACCATCGAGGCGAGTTGATAATCTTCACCACCCAAAGCGGCGACATTTAAGGCTTCAAAGTCCATCGCATAATACAGCGCTTGGCGGACGCGCACATCACCGAGGATGGGGTGCGGGTCTTGTGGGATGACGTTGCCATTTTCATCCAAACCGGGTTGTGGGTTGGCGGGGTTGGCAAGGTTCATGGCGATGAAACGGACGTTACCGGGGGCTTCGTAGATGATACCATTGCCTTCGGCGGCGAGGGCGCGTGCATCTGCTTTACGGGCGGCAGGAACACCGATAGAGGTCAATTCGCCAGCGATGAATTGTTCAAGCAACAGGGCTTGACCAGCCACATTGCGGAAAATCCAGCCTTCGGGGATAACCATACCCGCACCGAGTGTTGCATCGGGATAGGTGGTGTCGGCGGTGAGGGTCACTTGTTCGCCAGGGCGGAAGTTACGGAATGTCCATGCGTTCCATGTGGCTTCGGGATCAGTGGTGTTGAAGCGCGAATTGTTCATATCAGCAAAGGTGGGGAACCATGCTTTGTAGACATGAGAAGGCACAACGGGGATGGCGCGGATATTGAACATCGCCGAGCAAACGGGGCTATTGACGGTGATTTCGAGGGTGAAATCGTCAACAGTCACCACACTGGCAACATCATCGCTGATATAAGACAGTGGAGATTCAACTTCGCCACTGACAATCGCGTCATAGCTATATTGAACATCGGCGGCGGTGATGGGGGTGCCATCGCTCCAGAACAAGTCTTCGCGCAGGGTGAAGGTATAGACCAGACCATCTTCTGAGATTGTCCAATCTTTCACGATTGCACCTGGTGCCATGGGGGCAAAGTCGGCTGTTTCGGTGCTGATGCCAACAAAAGCGGGGAAGATACGACCAGAGACTGCGCTGGAAGACCCATCAGAGGTGACGATGGGATTGAGGGTCTTGATGTCGCTACCGATATTAGCGGCAACAATCGCACCACCAGTACCGGGTTCTGGCATTTCTTCTTCTTGGGCGAAGGTTGGCATCATCACTGCGACGAGTGCCATCAATACTGCCAAGAGAACGAATTTAGAAAAACGATTCATAACATTCTCCTTAAAAGTAATCAACAAACTTTTGAAGTTTCACACACCCTATCCAAATGGGATTATCCCAATAGAAAGGTTGCTGATATTTTACACAAATTTTATAAAGTGGCTATAAACTCCATAAGTTCTTAACATATCGTCATAAATTGTGGAGAAGTTATGGAGAAGCCATTCATATTATGCTCATCTTAGGCGTATTTAGGGTGGAGGGGGGTGCTTGACAATGGGCGTATAATGGAGATAGTGCTAGTGAGGTTGATGTTTGTTCAAATTGAACATAAGATTGTGCTTCTCTAATCGTTGACAAAAATCAAAATTAGGGTATAGTTTATATCAGTTGGAGAAATCCAATTTAGATTTTTTGTTCTTTAACAACTTAAAAAAATTGGGCGTACTCACCCGACTCTCCAAAATTTGGTTGGTGTACCAAACCTGACAAAGTCAAACAAATACATCCCAAAATCCCACACTAGTTCATATTTATCTGTGGATTATATCACAGAATAGTCGAGGATGCGAGGGTCGGGTACGCCCCAATCAGGCGTATTTTGTCTTATGTGCTGATAGGGTGTATTTCGCATTCTTATTCGGTTATCTAACAATGAGGTGATAATCATTGTTAGTGTTATGGCATAGTCATAACTGCACCAGTAAGGACGGGTATCCCCTACCCCAGTTAAGAATTGGAGGTCTTTCTGGGGAAAATAAAAAACCCGACAAATTTGTCGGGTTCGTGAAACCACTGGTTTCACCAGACATGTAGAACGTACACATCTGAGGGTCTAATTAAGTTGGTGTCTCCTCGAAAAAGCGCCAACTTGTTATTGGTAACGTGTGATGTGCTATCAACACATATTCACACAGTTTTGAACTCTTTACTTTATTACCTTACACCCTACCTTCATTGTATGTCGAAAAAAGGTAGGGTGCAAGCAACCAAGTGTATAAAAAGGATTAGAAAATGCTTTGCACCAACCAAAAAACACAACAACAACGCGAATTGCTCAATAAAGCCTATCAAATGGTGATGACGGGTTGGTCGGTGATTCCATTGCGCGGGGCGAGTGATGAAAATAAGCCCAAAGCGCCTGCCCTATCCACTTGGAAGGAGTATCAAACCCGCACACCGCGTTTTCATGAATTGGAGCATTGGTTTATCGAACAAGGCTATGGGGCGATTGGTGTGGTATTGGGGCGTGTATCGGGGATTGTGGTGATTGATATTGATAAGCCAGAAATTGAGGTGGCTTTCAAACATGCCCTACCCCATTTGACCAATACGTATACGGTGCGGTCGGGCAATCGAAATTTGCCACATTATTATTACAAGTTATCCCCCGATTTAGAAGCACCCGCACGGACAGGTGCAGGCATCGAATTTCGGAGTGATGGTCAATATGTGGTCGCGCCGAATACGGTTATCGGTGATAAAGTATGGCGTGTGGAAAATCATTTTTCTCCCATCACCCTCACTAAAGGCGATTTAAGCGCCATTTATGCCTTCTTAGGTCTTTACACACGCAAGCAATCATCAAACCCGCAAAAAACACCCTTAAACGCTGAAATTTCGCCAATCGTTATTTCATCCACCCCCCCACCAAAATCTGAAAAATTGACCTTAGAGGGGTTACGGCGCTGGTATGTCGAAAATGCACGGATTTATGGGCGCAATAATGCGCTGTTCGCAGGCGGATGTTATGCGCGAGATTTGGGTTGGACGCAAGCACAAGTGACGGGTGCGCTGATGAGTACCCATGTTACACAGTCGCCCAATGGTGAACATGCCCCCGAAACCACCAGCCAACGTATGGATGAGGCACGGCGCACATTGGATAGTGTATTCAAACACCCCCCTCGCCCACGCAAACGGAATGAGACCGCGCATAACGGTCTGCCGAATGCCGTGCGGGAACGCCTTTTGCAATTGCGACTGGATAACACGGCACGGGTGTTGGACGGATTGATATTGGCGGGAATTGGTGCTGGCGATATTTTCACGGCGGGTATGGCGTGTGAACGACTGGCGGAAATGGGCATTGGTAAAAATGCGGTATATCAGGCATTGGGCGCGATGTTGCCGAATGGTCAAACGGTGTTGGCGGTGTCGGTGATGCCAACGGCGGAAATCCCGCTTCCCCCGCACCCCCTACACCCTAGTGCTATAGCTGATAGAGATAAAAATCTCTTCCCCACTCAATGCTTGAGTGGGAGGGCGACAAACGCGGGAAAAAATCGGGGACGACCGATTCGCCAGTTCATCATGCCCAGCCGAGAATCGTTGTGTGAACGGCTGGGTGTGAAAGATATGGGGAGTGATGACCTGAGCGCCGATGACCTGTGTTCACCCGCACACTATCGCCAAGCCATGCACAAGGCGATGATTGCCCGTGCGCCCAAACAATATGGGCGCGATTGGCAAGCACAACGATTGGGTGTGCATAAAAAGACGATTCAGCGATATGACAAAAAATGTGGGATTCAAGCCGTGCCACAATTCGCTAGTCAGCCTGTGGGGTGGATGAATTGCGATAAATTATGCCCTGATGAGGTGGAATATGGCGTATTTGTGACTGACCAACACGGCAAGCGTCATCCCGCCAAAAAGCGTATGGTGCAAAAATTATTGGCGCAAAAGTACACGCTAACATTGCATCGGCAAGAGGTGAATTATTATTTTATCCCGCAAGCTGATGTGCTTGTGGGTGATGTTCCGCAACCTGTTCAGCCATCTGCCAAAATTGCACCTGAATCTGATTATCGGCAAAAGTGGGCGAGTGCGTTGGAACGGGCGATGAGTCAAATTGTGGTGGATGAGTTGCCTGTTATTCCGCGCAGTATGCCCCAACGCATGGCGCACGAATTGGGATTGAATAAGCCGTATCCCAAAACGGATATCATCCCCATCGGCGAAAATTTAGGACAACATGTCCTTCCAATTCACACAAAAAAGCATCCTATGACAAGAAATACAACTCAGGCGAAAAATCGCCCTGAAAAAGTGGGCTATACCGTGCGTGAATACACTTGCACCGAGATGTTATATGCCACTTTGCGCGACATGAACGCCGATAAATCCATCACCAAGCGGTTGGCGAAACAATGGGTGCAGACCTATGGTGTAGATGCGATTGAACGTGGGCTGGCTTTGCTCAAACGGAAAACCAACATCCAAAACCCTGCGGGGTATCTGGCGACGGTGTTGCGGGTGGGGGCGAAAATCAGACCTTACCAGTATTAGTACAGCCCCCTCCCCACGTTG
>JALONZ010000071.1 GCA_025454675.1 Anaerolineae bacterium
AACCGTCCGGTCATTTTGAGATGAACAAGTAGGGTCATATCGGTGAGGGTGATGACGATATATTTGGCGCGACGCGAAACGGCGGTCACTTGTTGCCCACAAATTTGCGATGCGAATAACTCTGGGGTGGGACTGTGAATTGTCCGTGTCCATGAGATGGTCATATGGGTGATGGTGCGCCCCATTAGTGGGGAACGCAACCCGCGTACAACAGTTTCAACTTCTGGTAATTCTGGCATATAATAATTTTAGCACAGAAAAATTTGTGAATTGATAGTCATGTAGTACGCCTTACAAAACATCTACAAAATCTTTATTCCCGTGAGAAGGTGAATATGGCAATTGCCCCGCGCATAAACCGTTCTACTTTGGGTTGTGCCTCGCGCTGATGATATAAAAAGATGGAATCGCCATCACTCAAAAATAATTCACCTTGCAATTCACCTAAATTGAGTTGTGTAATCGTGTTGGCGCGTTGTTGACGCAAATAACTGCCAATATCAAATGGCAATGGTTTGCCACTTTGCATATCATTCACATGCAAAATAGATTGCCCCCATTCTGAATCGCATAAAAACCAAAAACGCCATTTCCCACCAAATCGTTCCCCGACAGGGCTTCGACATTCTCCATTCATGTTATTGTCTAATATCCGAAAATCTTGCCGACCCGGTATCCATAGCAGAATATTATTCTCGGCATTGGGTTGTTCAAAAACAAAGCCCGATAATCCTTCCACCGCAGTCGCATTCATGGCATTGTTGATGAGTGGCACGGCGACACTGGCTTGTGCGCTATTGCTGAACGGGATGCCATATAAATTATATGTCCCGTTGGGGTCTATGCCTGTGAATACCAACATAGACCCACCATAAGCGAGGGGTGATTGATGGTATGGGGTGATAATATCAGGCAATTTGGCGTAGGTGGCATCGCCCGAACTGAGGTTAATCATACGAATGCGGGCTTGACCATCATGGACGATAATATAGGCTACTACGCGCCGATTGTTGATGGTGAATAAAATGGGTGCGTATTTTTCGCCTTCCACATCGGCATCAATCACTTTTGGGGTGTTATTTTCTTGGATAATCAGCGTGTTATCGCGCACAAAAATCACACCGATGATTTTCAATTGGGTGTTATTACCCGTTGGCTTGTCAAATCCCAATTCTAGCAAAATTTCTTGTGCAATGGGTTCATCAGGCGCGGGCGTAGCTTGGGTGGTGGTCGCTTGGGTGGTCGGTGTGAGGATTGGCACTTCTGGCGTGATTTCGGTGGGTATGGGGGTTGGAATAATAATTGGTGGGGTGATGATGCCCGTGTTCAAATAGGTCACGACAGCATGACAGGGATTAATGGCGGTGTATAAATTGGCGAGGTCGCTTGAATTAAGCAACTCGGCATGATTTTTGATGAACAGCGTCATCAAAGCGCGGTCTTCATTATTCAAAATGCACGTTTCTAATTCAGCAGGTAATTCAATTGGCGCACAATCGGCACATTCTGATGCGATGATGAGGTCTTCACACGATACAGTGAGCCATTCGGGTTTGACATTATCCTGTATGATGAATTTTTCGAGCAGGTTAATGGGGCGCGGGATGAGGTCGGGACATTGGCGCAATTTTGCCAATAAATCGAGTTGGTCTTGAGTGGGTGTGCCGATGCGGTTGGCGCTGTTAATCTCATCACAGACCATATTCTCGATGGGGATTTGCCATGTATGACGCAAATAATTCCACAATTGGTTATATCGCGCTTGGGTCATTTCGGGATGACTGCAAATCATAATCCCAATGTTGATGCCATCACCGACAGGGATTTCTGGTGGGAGAGGGATGGGTGTATCGGGGGTGGTACGCCATTGTTCAAGGAGCGCACACACATCGGCATCACCGATGAGTTGCCCAATGAGCGACTCGATGGTTTTAGAAATGTCGCGGGACATGGTGAGGTGCGTTGCCCACTCTAATATTGGGGTGCTACAAGTGAGCATTTTCTCAAAAAGTTGTTCGGTTTCAAGGTTGTTGTCGAAATAATTTTTTACATTCTCCACAGAAGATGCCAAAACACGCGGGTAAGCGACTTCGATTTTTGCTTGGCATGGGTTAGGTGCTTCAACAATCAATACCAAATCTTCTTCTCTGATGATTTCGCCCGGTTGAACAGGACAGCCTAGTTGTGCTAGATGTTCGAGTGGTGGGATTGACCGATTCGCCGATTGATGTGGCGGTTCGGATGAGCCTGCTTCTGTGGGAGGCGTGGCTTCGGTCTGGATGGCAGTTTCTATGGGTTGTTCCGACACAATTGGGCATGGTCTGCCTAATTCGACCACATCAGAACGCACATATAATGGCACACCACCTGGGATTTGATACCAGATAAAACCATCTGTTCCGAGTGTTGAGCCGATAACGGCGAGGGGTCTATCACTCATGCCTTTTGTCAGAACACTATCAAAGGTGTTTCCAGGTCCCGACCGCAAGTAAATCGTTGGGTATAAAAATGCCACCTCACAAATACCGGGTGTAAATACTTGTGTGACAGGGGTGGGTGTCATCGTTGGTGGCGGTGGTGGATTGGTTGGGGCTTCAACGGGCGGTGGTGGGTTAGGTTGACCGGGTTGTGGTGGAACGGCGGTAGGTGGTATCGGAACGATTGATACGGGTGTGGCAGTCGGTGGTGGTACTGCTGTGGGCGCTGGCAAAGGGCATCCATTAGGAGCTAACCCATAACCTTGATTGCCCTGTGTTGGGCAGGTATCCAAATAATTAGGGACACCATCCCCATCATCATCAGGTTCTGGGGCGCAACGTCCTTGACTATTGGTATTGCAAGTTACGGTATTTGTGCTGACTGGTGACGAGATACGCACGCCAAGCGTGGTGAAAGCAGGAAGCGCACCTAACCCACCAAAGGGAAGGGTAAAATTGCCACTGCCCGTAAAATTTTGATAGGCAGTATAGCCAATCGGACCGGAAAAGGTGAACCCATAATTGGCGGGACCGCTAATACACCCTGTGACGACATGATTTGCCCCATCCCAAAAAATGGAATAGAGTTGAGTTGAACATTGGGCATGTAACGGTGATGACGAATTGGTATTTATGAACAAAATCGACATCAGAACGACTATAAAAACAAATTTTAAGCGCATAATCCTAACCCAAATAAAATAGAATTTTCACATATCATATTTTAACACCACGCGCATCAGTTTCCCATTAAGAAAATGAAAGATACAAAAAGATATGCTTTTTTCTAACATCTTCATATAAAATCAGTTACAATAAAATAAAGGAGCAAGTTTGTTATGGTTTACCAAATTTTATTGACTATTCCAGAAGAAATTTCTAAGCTGGCAAAACAAATTGCAGAATCCACATCACAACCAATTGAAGACGTTCTTATTAGCCATCTTCAAACACTAACGCATCCCATCTTACCCAATGATGTTCAATCCGAATTAGATGCCTTAGCCCATCTATCAGATGATACATTGTGGACATTGGTACGCGAACAATTGCCGATTGATGTTCAAAACCGTGCCAGCGAGTTGATGACTAAAAATTCAAAAAATCAATTAAACCAAGATGAGCAATTAGAATTAGAGACACTTGTCCATCGGGCTGACCGCTTGATGCTTCGTAAAGCAGAAGTAGCGACCATCCTTAAACAACGGGGATATACTTTTTCACAAAGGGATTTTAAGCCACGCGATGAGTAATTTATCTTGGCAAAAAATTTGACAATTGGTTTTTGAACGGGCTAATGGATGTTGTGAATATTGCCAAACGTGCGAGGAAAATACAGGTCAAACGATGCAGATTGACCATATTTATCCCAACGGTGGAGATAGTTTAGATAATTTGTGTTTGTCTTGTTGGAATTGCAATAATTACAAGCGTGATATAACACATATATTTGACCCTATAAAAATAAGGACGTTCCACTCTATCATCCAAGAATTCATATTTGGGGTGAACATTTTGTTTGGACAAACAATTTTACTGAGATTGATGGTTTAACGCCTACAGGTCACATAACGATTGAGCGTCTCAAAATGAACCGCCCAATGTTGGTTATTGCACGACAACGATGGGTAAAAGCAGGTTTTCATCCTCCTACGAAAAAATAGACCAATTCATGCCAATTGCGCTACAGTTTTCCGTATCCGATATGTTATAATTCCCCACATAACTATTTTCCTCAATCAAACGCAATGGAGCAAATCACCATGCGGAATTTTCAGACATTAGAACATATCACCATAGATGATACAGCCGGCATTATGTATATCCTGAGTGGCGAAAAAATTATGCCGTCACGCTTGGCATTACGCCGTGAGGGGAGTTATATTGCCATTTCGACCAGCTATGGACCGATAGAAATCGCCTTGCGCCCCCGTTTTGAAGAATTGACGCGCATCCTTGCCCGCTTGCACCCTGTTCAGGGATTGCAAACCACCCGTCAAGTTGGGACAGGTCAAGCCTATTTGGGGCTGGGGTTGGGTTCGGATGATGAATTGGTTTTGCGCCCAACCATTGTTGCCGATGCAACTGGGCATATTTGCTTTAATTTGGTATTGCCAAAGAGTGTGCGTGAAGCCTTATATCGTTGGTTGCCCGTTGAAGAAGCACAAGTGGCAGAATAAAGTCAATTTTGTGTCATGATTTAACAAAATCAGTCTATTTTTGGGGCGCATTTTTACCTGCCTATTGATAAAATAGATGAAAAAGTTTTATTTATACATTGAGATGAAAGCGAGCTTCGATGAATACCCCACAAGAATTACATTATGCAAAATCAGATGAATGGGTGCGGATTGAGGGTGATATAGCTACCATCGGGATTAGCGATTATGCCCAAGATGCACTCAATGATATTGTTTATGTCGAATTACCGAGTATTGGTGATGCGCTTAAAAAAGGTGAAAGTTTTGGGTCGGTTGAATCGGTTAAAGCCGCATCTGATTTGTATTTGCCTGTTGGTGGCACGGTGACAGAAGTCAATTCGGAATTAGAAGACAGTCCAGAACTCATCAATAGCGACCCGTATGGCAAAGGCTGGATTGTTAAGGTCAAATTGGCGGGTGCGCCAGACCTGAGCGATTTGATGGATGCAGGTGCATATATCACCTATTGCGAAAATCGTTAGTGAATTTATTCAATCTGGTTATCCCACATCATCATTTGATATGGACGATGCAAGGGCGCAACATGTTGCGCCCTTACGCACACTGACCATTTCAGATGGTGTGTTTTTCTATCGTAATTGTCTTTTTATAGGTACAAGGATAAAAACAACTCACTATGAGCTACATCCCACATACAGAAGCCGAGCGTCAACAGATGCTGGCAGAAATTGGTGTTACCACCATTGAGGATTTATTTGAAGCAGTCCCCGCAAGTCATCGGTTTCCAAAAATTAACATCCCCAAAGCGTTAAGCGAGATGGAAATTTTGGCAGAAATGCAAGCCTATGCCGAAGCCAATGAACATGCTGGTGATTTTTCGTTATTTCGTGGCGCAGGGGCATATTATCATTACATCCCCTCGGTTGTGAATCATATGCTGATGCGCGGTGAATTTTATACGGCATATACACCCTATCAACCGGAAGTTAGTCAAGGGACATTGCAAGTTATTTATGAATATCAAAGTATGATTTGCGCCCTAACAGGCATGGATGCCGCTAATGCCAGCCATTACGATGGCGCGACTGCCCTTGCTGAATCGGTCACGATGGCGATGGAAGTGACACGGCAAAAACGCAAAAAAGTGATTTTAAGCCCAACCATCAACCCACAATATCGCGCGGTTGTCCGCACCTATCATCAAGGGTCAGACATCAAGTTTGTGGGCGATAAAGGGCAAGCCAGCATCCAAGATTTGATTGATATGTTGGATGAAAATACGGCTATGCTCGCGGTTAGCTATCCAAACTTCTTTGGTCAAATTGATGACCTGAAAAACCTTGCCGAAAAAGTTCACAATGTGGGCGCGTTGTTGGTGATGGTTGTGAATCCGATTGCGCTGGGCATGTTCAAATCTCCGGGCGAGTTGGGCGCGGATATTGTCGTTGGGGAAGGGCAACCGTTGGGCATCCCGCTCAGTTTTGGCGGACCCTACTTAGGATTTTTTGCCACACGGATGGAATATGTGCGTAAAATTGCGGGGCGTATTGTGGGTGAAACCCGTGATAAACAAGGACGGCGTGCTTTTGTGATGACCTTGCGCCCGCGTGAGCAAGATATTCGGCGCGAAAAAGCCACCAGCAATATTTGTACCAATCAAGGTTTGATGGCACTTGCCGCCTGTATCTATATGACATTGATGGGCAAAACCGGATTGCGTAAAGTGGCAGAATTGAGTTATCACAAAGCCCATTATCTGGCTGACCAACTTGATAAACTGACTGGGTTTAAGGTGAATCGGGATAGACCATTCTTCAATGAATTTGTGGTCAAATGTCCCGTATCGGTGGCGACAATCAATCAAACTCTGATTGAGCATGGCATCATCGGTGGGTATGACCTCGAAAAAGAGTATCCCCAACTGAAAGACCACGCCTTGTTCTGTGTGACCGAGATGAACAGCAAAGCCGAAATTGATGAATTAGTTCGTGTATTGGGTGAGGTGAAGTAATGGTAGACGCATTAGAACCTTTAATTTATGAAATCAGCTCGGCGGGGCGCATTGGGGTAAATTTACCCGATTGTGATGTGCCACAAACACCACTTCCCACTGATTTATTGCGCGATAAGCTCGACTTGCCCGAAGTGAGCGAAAATCAAGCCGTCCGCCATTTTGTGCGCCTCAGCCAATTGAATCACGCCATTGATACCGGATTTTATCCGTTGGGGTCGTGTACGATGAAATATAACCCCAAAATCAATGAAGATGTGGCGCGTTTGGCTGGTTTTGCCCATTTGCATCCGCACACCGATGGCGAAGGCGCACAAGGCGCGTTGGCGATGATGTATCAATTGCAAGAATGGTTGGCAGAAGTCAGTGGATTTGCAGGCACAAGCCTTGTCCCTGCGGCGGGCGCACAAGGTGAATTGGCGGGTATTTTGATGATTCGCAAATATCATCAAGACCGTGGCGATAATCAACGCACTAAAATCCTTGTCCCCAATAGCGCACACGGCACAAACCCCGCAACCGTCACAATGGCAGGCTTAGAGGTGATTGAATTGCCATCTGATGCCGAAGGCAATGTGGATTTGGATGCACTCAAAGCCGCTTGTTCGGGTGATAAAGCAAAATTCATCGCAGGGATGATGATAACCGTCCCCAGCACATTGGGTTTGTTTGAGGGGCATATTTTGGATGTCATTAAAACAGTACATGATGCGGGCGGTCTGATGTACATGGACGGCGCGAATATGAATGCGCTGATGGGCATTGTCAAACCCGGTCAATTGGGGTTTGATGTGATGCACTATAACCTGCATAAGACCTTCTCCACACCACACGGTGGTGGCGGACCGGGTTGTGGCGCGGTGGGTGTTGCAGAACGCCTACTCGACTTTTTGCCCGGACCTGTGGTGAAAATTGTCGCCGAAGCCAGTGGTGAGGATGATGCACCCCTGTATGGATTGGTGACACCCAGCAAAACGATTGGTCAACTGAAAGCCTTTTATGGCAATTTTGGGATGCACATCCGCGCTTATGCCTATATCCGTGCTTATGGTGGTGACGGCTTACATGATGTCAGTCGTCATGCAGTGTTGAATGCCAATTATGTCCGCGCCAAATTGATGGATACCTACACGATTCCGTATCCGCGTTATTGTGGACACGAATTTGTGTTGGAGGGGCATTTTGAAGATGCACCCGATATTCATGCGTTGGATATTTCTAAGCGCCTGATGGATTATGGGATTCATCCGCCAACGAATTACTTCCCGCTCATCGTGC
>JALONZ010000072.1 GCA_025454675.1 Anaerolineae bacterium
TTGGTATCGCGCATGATTTCCAGTTCATATTCTTTCCATCCCAGCAGGCTCATATCAATCAAAACCTGCCCGACTGGGCTTTGTTTGATGCCGTTTCGCGCAATTTCGCGCAGTTGCGGTTCATCATATGCCACACCGCCACCACTCCCGCCGAGTGTGAACGATGGGCGGATGAGGACGGGGTAGCCGATTTTTTCTGCCGCGCGTACTGCATCTTCTACACTGGATACGACCTCGCTAGGAGGCGATTTAAGGTTAATTTCGGTCATCGCATCTTTGAATAATTGCCTATCCTCTGCCAATTGGATGCTATTCATGGATGCGCCGATGAGTTCAACATTGTATTTTTCGAGTGTGCCACGCGCTTGAAGGGCGAGCGCCAAATTGAGCGCGGTTTGACCGCCAACCGTTGGCAATAGGGCATCGGGGCGTTCTGTCTCTATGATGCGCTCACAAATTTCGGGGGTGAGGGGTTCTACATAAGTCGCATCGGCAAATTCGGGGTCGGTCATGATGGTCGCTGGATTGCTATTCACCAAGACCACCCGATACCCCAATCCGCGCAGGGCTTTGCAGGCTTGAACACCGCTATAATCAAATTCGCTGGCTTGACCAATCACAATAGGTCCAGAGCCGATAATCATGATAGTTTGAATGTCTGTCCGTTTGGGCATGTGTCGCTTCCACTCATCTATGCTAAAAAACAACAGCTATAATAGTACCGCAGGGCTAGGGTAGGTCAATTGTCAAAGCTATACACAAAACCTTGTACAAAACCTTATCAATTTCCGACCACTGCCTTTATTGTTCATGGGCATGGGTATGGTATCATTTAGGATGACGCAAAAAGATTGAAAGTGCCTCACCATTAGGTGATAGATAGGTGGCATCATGCGTAATTTATTAAAAAAAGTAATAAAAATTTTAGATGGCACACCCCGCCCACGCAAACATAAGCGTGAACGTGGTCAGAGTGTGTTAGAGATGACCATGATTACCCCCCTGCTGATTATTTTATTAGTCGGGTTGGTAGAAATTGGTTGGTTTGCCCGTAATTACCTCACCTTGTTAGAGGTGACTCGTGTTGGGGCGCGACGTGGCGCTGTTTTGGCGGGTGATAATAGCCCGTTGATGTGGAATGAATGGGCAAGTCTGCCATATGGCGAGAGTTATGACCCACGAATTACCAATTATCCACCAGGTGCCCCCGAACCACCGAAGTATGGTGGTTATAATCGGTCAAGCATTGAAGCCTTGCGATTTAATGTGCGTGTTTGTGGCAACTTGGGCAATAACAGCATCCCTGATAACTTCACTGGATTTTATAATTTGGTGTTGTGTCAGATGTTGGCATCGTTAAGCCCATTGCAAATCCGATATACACCCGGCGTTCCGTTACCGCCAGAATCACAGACGGATGATATTGTCATCTCGGTATTTGCGATTCAGATGATTAATAACAACACCCCAACAGCTGACGGTGATGAATTGCTCCTTGTTGACACGGGACCGAGTGGTGAGGTAGATGAATTTGAACCACATACCGGTTATATTCCTGTGGTGGTGGGGCGGTATCCCACTAAAGCCAACGAGTGTAATCAGTGGGTAGACCCACTCACACCCAATTCACGCTTTATTTATGCACTTGAGCGTGACCCATTTGATTTTTATCGTCCATATCGTGACCAAAATACAACACCCGCCTCAAGTTCGTTTTTGACGAGCAATGTTTTAGCGCCCAACCCAACCCAATTTGCCGATACCTATTATTCTGCGTTGTTGGGCAATGAGTACGGTGCCATTATTAATACCACTGGTGGACAGAACGGTGGGGTAGATGTGGTTGAGGTGTATGATGGTTCTAATATCGTGACAACATACCCCTTAGAGTTGGCTGTATTGCGCGATGGTGTTTGGGTATCACCGGGCGATGTGCCTGCATTTGACCCCTACACGTACCCAGAGATGGTACGGGGTTTTTCGTATTCGGGACATCATCGAATTATCCGTACACGCGAGATAGGTGGTGTTACCTATAATCTGCTTTGCTTTGGGTCTGAATTTTCAAGTTTAGACATCCAAAACTTACTGCGTAATAACAGCTTCTTTTTATCTCAGGACGAAATCAACGCCATCCGTACCGACCCTGTAAACCCCATCCCCGATTTCAATTGTGTTGATGATGGGTTTGGTGGGTGTGCGAATGATGATGTGCGTCGTTATATGGCAAATCAAGGGATTGTGTTGGTTGAAGTGTTTTGGCAACACCGCCTGCTACTAGACATCCCCGTCTTTTCGCCGATTTATACTTTCTTGGGCAATGACCGCACCACCATCTCGGTTTGGTCGGCGTTCCCTGCACCATCGGTTGTACCGAGTTTGAAATTTAACCAAGATGTGGCTGACTTCTTAGTCGTCACACCTTAGTCAAAGGAATGAAGTGCCATGAGACGACTCATGAAACGATTTTTTAGAAAACAGCATAAAGGGCAGTCTATCGTTGTGCTTGCGTTGGGCATGATTGCTTTATTAGGATTTGTCGGCATTACCACCGATATTTCGCTTTTATTTGTCCGCTATGCCACATTGCGCCGTGCGGTAGATGCCGCCGCCATTGCCGCCGCTGGGCAAATGCGCCAAGACCGCTCGATTGCCACCGTGAACTTAACCGCGCGTAGTTATATCGAACTACACGGGTTAAATCCGCGCGAGGTGTGGGTGGAATCGTGCCAAAATCAACCCCGCACCGACCGCGACCCCGTAACACAGGGGTTGCAAAATTCCCCGCCCGGTGTCACGACTGCATACACCAATTTCATCAATGCGTCAGATGCGTTATCAGATGCAATTTCTGGCGGTACAGTTGATTTGTTTGCGCTCAGAGACACCTATGTCAGCACGGCGAATGCCTATCTGACATTGATTACGAGTGCGGCGACAAATGTCCCGACCAATGTGGAAAATTTAGGCACATCTGCGCGGAATTTATTGAATGCGTTGGGTGCTTATGCCACTAGCCCAGAAATTAGCGCCAACTATTTAACCACGCATAACGCGGTGTTGAATTATAATGCCGAACTTGCGCCATTTTTGCCCGCAGACTGGACAGACGACTCTGAAATTTGTACGGCTGACCAGCGCAAATTGGTGCGTGTGACCGCGCAAATTGAATCGCCAACGGTATTCTTACGGCTGTTTGGTTGGCAAGATATTTTATTAGAAGCCAGCGCCGTCTCCGAAACCGCCGTGTTGGATGTGGTTGTGGTGATGGACGTGTCCGAATCCATGATGTTCGATACCACCATCCAAGATTGGGAACAGGTTCACATGGCGGTGGCGTATTTGCCACCCCTGATTGAGCGCAAAGCAACCCGTTTGCAACCCAATAACACCACCATTTTGGGACAGATGATTCGGGATAATAATCCCATCCCCACATGGAATAATCCAATTGAAGCCGATTGGCGCACACCCGATAGTGGCGGGTTATTAACAATTCCACCCGTATATACGCCACCATTTCCACGTCCTGCGGGGAATGTTGTTAGTGGCTTTGCCGATACCTATGAAACATGGGTAGATGGATGGTTTTGGGGTGAATATTTGCTCGGTGTGCCACAATCAGAGGTTAATCGGCGCTTATTCTATTTGGATATTAACCAGCCATTGGGTGGTGAAGCCCCTGCGGGAGACTTAAACAACCCAGGTCCACTAGCTCCATATGTTGCACCGTCTGACCCCAACCCCGATTACGATGACATCCGCAATGTGTATTATCAGGTACGTTCATTTGTGCCAGATGGTATCACCTCCCCACAAACACACCCGCGTGAAGCCTGTCGTGTGCGTTTCTATCCCTTCTCCACAATCACCCCCGTTGACCCGGTATTGGCTGAGATGTATGTGGATGAATATAACCTCACCGATGCAGATTGGTTCAATATCCGAAATTATAGTAATCCCAATGCGACACAACCGCTTTGGTCGGGTTTTGTACCAGCCTTCAATTTTTATGGCTGTTGTAATGACCCCAGTTCGGGGTTTGTTGACCTGAATGGTAATATTGTCGAAACGCCAGTCGGTGGCGCATTTCAACTTGACAGTGAAACATGGGTTAATGATGGACGGTTTGATGATTTAGTGTGTCAGCCGATGAAACAAGCGCGTGATGCGACCCGGTTGTTCCTGCAACGGATTGACTTTTTACGAGGCGATCGTGTTGGTTTTGTGACATTTGATAAATCGGCGTATATCATTGACCCCGATGGCGAAAACGGCGTACCTGGTCGTGCGAATTTGAGCCATATGATTGAAGATATTGAGACCGCTACCAATGTGTTGAACATGGCGATTGGTGTACGTGCCGAACCCAATTATTATGTTTGGAATGAAGATGGTGGCATCTTTAGTGGTGCGCCAAGTGGTGCGCCATGGTCTGGTGAATTGGGTGGTGGCACACAATATTCGGCAGGGTTTAATCAAGATAATGAAATTGTCCCTGTGAATTATGATTGTGATGCTGGTGAATGCCCACCACCACCAGTTGATAACCTTAGTGTACCAGTGACGACTATCCGACAAGCGAGTATAGACCCGTCTTATATCAACTACCCAGTGAAGGGGAACTGTAGTATTCAAAATGCGGAGTTGCAAGCCAATTACAGCCTTTTTGGTACACGAAATACAGGTGACTCGATACTAGATGGTGATGCGGCGTTAAAACGTATTTTTAACCCACCTGCATTTGGTGTTGGGGCAGACCCATTATGGACATCATTTAGCAACACACGCGCTAATAGCGCCCTCTATCAGAATCTGGGCTTAACGACAGACCATAGTTATGAAAAACAAGGTACATGTCGCGGGACGAATATCGGCGCGGCATTGCGCGAAGGGAACGCCGCCCTGACAGACCCCAAAACAACACGTCGCGCGGGTACAGTGTGGATTATGATCCTCCTCAGCGATGGCGCGGCGGGTGCATCCGACCCTGTGCGTAATAATGGGAATAAAATTGACCAAGCGTTGCCTTATGAAGAAGTGAGTCGTTTTGACTGGCGGTTGCGTAATGCCAATCCCAGAAGCACTGGTCAATATGGACGTGGTGTGAATGCACTTGGTAATCCAACCCCTCGTGGTGGTTATGGTTGGCTCGGTTTGTGTCCGTATGGTTCACCCAATTCTGCCGCAACATTAGGGCGACTGGTCACAAATCCTGACGGGAAGACCTTCCCATTCTGTTCTGATGATGATGTTTTCAGCCGTCACTTCTGCTTAACCGATGGTAACGCGGTTGGGCATCCCGATTGGAGTACGGGCTTTTCACCGGGCGCATATGACAGAGATTATATTGACCGTGTGGTTGCCACTTATAATGGTGTGCCATTTGACCCACCCACTGACATTGTTCCGTCAGAATGGGATACATTTAATCCAGCCGTTGAAACGGAGAGTGAATATATCCTCAGAAATAACTTGGAACAAGGCAATATTTTTGATGTGGATATAGGCACTTTTGGCAACGCCAATTGCAATATGCTGTATGATGTGGATGATTATGCACGCGATTGGGCAGATTTTGTGGCGGGTGTTGACCAAGAACAAAGCGGTGATGCTGTGTTGCCAACCATTTTCGCCATTGGTTTCCGCTTAGAATTTGAAGACCGCCCACATGGGACGAATAACCTCACTTGTGAGCAACAAGTTGGTAACGACAATAGCCCAGCATATGACCGTTGCATGTGTCAACTGAACATTGAACAATGCTTGGGTGAAGAATTACTGCGCTATATCGCTGATGCGGGTGATAACTTTGTGATTGACAATGACTTGCAACAAGATTGGCGCAATCATGACGGTTTCTTTACCCTCGTGAATACCGATAAAGATGTCACCGATTGGGGACCCAAAGACCCCTGTGAAAACCCTGCGGTCAATTGGTTTGACCCTGCGGTTACAACGTTAGATTGGGCACCACGTCGTGGTGGTGAAAGTTGTGGCAATTATTATAATGCGCCTAGCGTAACCGAATTACAACAGGTGTTTGATGATATTGCTTCGCGTATGTTTACCCGTTTGGCAGGATGAGTTTGAATAAGGACGGACGCTATGTATAAGGTACTGCCACAGTATGACAAAAGTCTAAAGCGTCGAGGGCAAACCCTAGCGGAATTTGCCCTGACACTGCCATTGTTATTGTTGCTCATTTTTGGTGTCGTTGAATTTGGACGTATCTTTCAGGCATGGGTGACGATTGAAAATTCTGCTCGTGAGGCGATTCGCTATACCACCACAGGGCAGTATGATAAAGAACGCTATAAGGTGAATGAAATTTTGCCTTGTACGGGGAATTTGGCTGAACGTGGGCAACGGTATCGTATCAACTTCACCCCCAGTCGGGTGGAGGTTTGGCTAAAAGACTTTGACCCTGCCACACAAACCTATACCATTACGGGTGATAGCATTTTCTCCACATGGTACGAGGGGGTTCAGTGTGACCCCGGTAAACCTGAACATTTGGAATGGCGCGAAGATATTTTGCGTTTGGTTTCTATTTATGATGTTGCGCGACGTGGCGCGGCAGGGCTATCGCTAGAACGGTCTCAACAAAATGGCACCACCCAAGCCATTTATAATATGATGAATGCGCTTTGGGCAGAACCCATGCCGCGTTCTAACCAACGTGGTTATTTTAATGTGCTTGTTTGTAGCTCACGCACATTTATTAACCCCGAATCAGAATCGTTTGTAGACCCTGTTACAAATGGTGCATTTGCATCAAGTCGCTTTGTGACTATCTTTGAAGAGGCGAATATCCCCGCACTTCGCAGTAACTATTCATATGGCGATACCGGTTTTCCAGTCTATTCACCGCCATATTGCATGTTAAATGAGTTCTCTGAGGAACACCAAGACCGCGAAGCATCGCCCGGTGTGCCAAATTCACCTTCCAGTGATGGACCTAACTATAATGTTGGTAATCGTTGGATGGATGCGGGCGGTCCAGGCGACCCTGTGACTGTGTTTATCACTTTCAACCACCCCTTGATTACACCATTAGGTTTGGCGGAATATTTAACCATTAGCTCGTATCGGTCGGGCGTGAATGAAGCGTTCCGCGCATCTAAAGCACTGACTGCGCCAACGGGCAGTCTGCCCACGCAATTGGTCGGTGCGCCAACTCAACCGCCAACATATACACCGACACCCATACCAACGGCTGTGCCAACGGCGACGAATACCTTTACACCGACACCCATACCGACCGATACACCAGAGCCATTCACCTGTGATAAGATTAAAATTGGGGCAATCTCATTCTTTGGCGATAGAATGTATATCCAAATAGTGAATGACAACCCACAAACAACCTACTTACAACAAGTGAAGTTGAACTGGCCCGAATTGGTTGGCTACCCCGCTATGTTCCTGTTCTCCACATCATTGGCGCGTACAACTGTTGATGGTGGCGAAGCCAGCGAAGTCAATTGGCAGGGTCAAAAATACTCATTAGAAGGGTTGGATACAGCGTCATTAGTCGGTCTTGAACTGGATACATGGACAAATGCTGATAAAAGCATACCCGGTTTTGGTATTGCCACATCCACATTCCAAGCCCAATTCTTGGTGGGACCTAACCCCCTTAGCCAAGAATTGAGCGCGGCGGATTTTGGTGGCTCGGAATTTTGGATTTATAATCCGCTTGACCCATCATTACCGTGTCTTGCTACCATTCAACAATTCTTGGACGAACAGACAACCACACCACCCCCGCCAGGCTTTACGGCAAGCGCGACCTACACACCCGATTGTGCATCTATTAATGTGCGTGTTGATTTTGTAGATTTCTGGACATTAGGCGTGATTCAATTGCGGATTACCAG
>JALONZ010000073.1 GCA_025454675.1 Anaerolineae bacterium
ACCCTTACCATCCGCCAAATTGCGCCCCAATGTGACATAATAAAATGTATCGTCTAACAGGGGTTGCTCAATCACATTGGTGGGGTCGGTATTTTGAATAGCTGATGCCCGAAAATATACCCCCACAAAAATAATAAACACCAGTGGCAAATAGCGTAGCAGTCGTGGAATCATAATAAACTCGCTATGAATTGATGAATAGTATGATTGATAAAATCGGGGCGCTCTACATGAATATCATGCCCTGCCCCATCTATAATAACAGATTGAATACGTGAAAATACATCATTTGCACGCTTGACCATCTTATCTGGCGAAAAAAAGGGTTCATCTTGGCTGACCATCAGCAATATCGGGGTGATAATACGCCTTAGTTGATTGATGGGCAACACACCGGGCGGATGGTGACGAATATAATGCTTGAGGAGCAACTGCGCCAAATGGACATTTTCTTCGCTCGGTGTCGTGTTTGGCGCAACATTTTTCTTTGCTAACTGATACGCCATCCAACGTGATGCCACCAACCGCGAGGCAAACGCCACGCTATATGCCACTGGTGGCTGGCGCATGATATTCAGGGGGAATTTGAAGGGTGTGATACCACACGGATTGAGTAATACCAGCGCACGCGCGTATTGCGGAAAATGATACGCCAATTTGAGCGCAAAAAATCCGCCACCAGATGCGCCAACAATGACCGCAGACGTAATTTTCATCTCATGCAAAACATCCACTAGCCACTGTGCATAATCTGAATTTCGATATGATAAGCGCACAGGGTCACTTTTGCCCGCATAGCCAACCACATCAGGCGCAATCACAAAATAATCGCGTGCCAGCCCTTCAATTTGCGCCTGCCAACCCAACGCGCTCACATTTGTGCCGTGTAATAACACAATTGGCGGGGCGCATCTCTCCCCCGCCGTGATGAGGTGTGTGCATCCATAACGGGTGTTGATGAGATGCGATTGAATGGGGATGGTAAAACGGGTTAATTGGCGTTCATACCATCCCATCATCGCTTGCCACCCTACCACAGATGTGTAATAGCGATGATGCTTCATGCTACTTTTTACCAGACTCCAAATTCATCTTGATAACATGATTCACATACCGAATACCGATAGCGTGGCGACAGTGGCTTGCCACATTTGCTACACCGTTTGGCGGTATCAATGCGTTGGAGTAATGCCATATCAATATATGCCGACCATTTTCCGCGTAAGGTGCGAACCGATTCGGCATCAGGCGCACAGGTCATAAATTCTTGGCGTTGCGATAACCATAAATAAATATCCGCACACGACACACTCGCCTCAATTTTTTCCAAATCCGATGAATCTAAAATTTGGGGTGGCGGGTTGGGCGGTAATGGCATGGGGCGACCCGACAAAACGTGTGTCGCACACTCCCGCCAATAAGCACGGCTACCCTTGCGCGTGGGCGCATTCGTCAAACGGACGGCGGCATCCAAACCCAATTGTTCCACTTCATCATCGGTGAGCATCCGCGCCAATTCGATGCGCTCGCTCAAATCAGCCGTTTTTACGCGGTCACGCAAGGTATCGGGGATGGATTGCAGTTGTGACCATTGAATCAATCGGCTGGCTAAACTACCGGGGAGCAAATCCAAATCTTCAACAGATGGCGCTACCCGCGCATGAGTGAGGATGACAGGCTCGGTATGAAATGCCTTCCGCACATAATTGAGCGCACGGTGATTAATTGCGCCCACGGTACCGCCTGCCGATAAGCCGAAACGTCCAGCACGCCCACCAATTTGTTGCACTTCAGTTGGCGTTAAATGACGGACTTCTTTGCCATCAAATTTTTCAATCTCATAAAAACACACATGGTCAGCGGGCAGATTCAAACCCATCCCAACCGCATCGGTAGCAATACAAATTTCGGTCTCTCCATTGGCAAAGCGGTCGGCTTGTTTGCGCCGTACTTCTGGGGGCAAATTGCCATATACCACCGATACACGGCGTTTCATCTGTTCCAACTCGGTCTTGAGGTGCAACACCATCGTGCGCGAAAATGCGATTAAAATCGTTTGTTTGGGCAACCGTTTCATATCCCACGGATTATCAGACACGGCAATCGGCATCAGGCGGTCATGTTCATACACGGTATACGGAATGGCGGCGGCATCTGCCAATGATTCAATCAATCCGCGTGATGTGGCGGGTCCGATAACATGAATTTCGGGGGATTGTGCCTGCATAAGGGCTTGCGTCCATGCCCAGCCTCTATCGGCATCTGCCAACATTTGCGCCTCATCAATCACCACGCACTCACCGCTTTGATTGGGGTTGAACATTTCAATCGTTGCGGCGGTGATGGTTGCGCCAGGGATGGGAATATATTCCTCGCCAGTGAGCAAATTGCAATAGACCCCTTGCTGATTCAAACGGTCAAATATCTCGAATGCCAACAAGCGCAACGGCGCAAGATACCAGCCACTCCCCGATTCTATCAGGGCTTGTAGGGCATTATGCGTTTTACCACTATTCGGCGGTCCGATATGCAATGAAATATGTTGCTCATTCCGATATTCATGTTGCCAAGAGGGGAACGCCGCCAATAATTTTTCGCGCAGTTCAGCACGCCGAACCCGCTCTGCTTCGCGCTCGGCTTCTAGGCGCAGGCGCAATTCTTCGGCTTCCGCCTCTTTCTTGGCACGAAATTCTTCCATTTTTTCGCTTAAAACGGTCAAATATTCGCCATAAGTATTGGGCAAACCCCATTTTCCGCGCACATGTCGCCATTGCACCCCATTTTGCGAAATACCCTCGCGTTGCAACCGCCTGCGAATCGTCTCATACACGCGCCCACTCACAAGGGCAATATCACGCACGCGCATTTCTTCATAATCAAAAAAGGATTCTAACACCGCGCTATCCGTCATCGCATTTTCAATTTGATAGGCGGGGATGCGTCGTGTGCCTTCGGGGTCGGTGAATAGGGTTAATAAACCCGCTTTGATGGCGCGTTCTACGGTCGTTAAGCGAATCGCAAGGCGTTTTTGCGCCGCCTTGACGGTATAACTCCGCGCCACAATTTGGCTGTGTAACGTTTTGCCATCTTTCGCGCCTTGCCGTAACACATCACCGCAAATATCTAAATATTTGCCCCATTCATCATCAGGGATGCGAGACGCATCTTCGGCAACGGCACGCGCTTTATCTGGGCTGGCTGTCGCTAAGCGCACCCATGTGATGCTATAGGGATAAACTTTGATGCGAATCGTGAATTGTGATAAGACCCGCTTAGAAACTAAACCGCTAATCATCCCCTCGCCGAATTGCTTAATCACATCATCAAGTGGTGCAGTCTGCCCCTCTAATGGGGTGAGATAGGATGTAACTTGGGTGGCAGATTCCATCACTGCTACCCGATGTGCCAATGATTGCACGGTGCTATCACTCAGGCGCAACGGGTCATAAATCAAATTATTAACTTGGCGCAAAATCTTTTTGCTGATGAGCGCCTCTAAGCCCAATTTGACCTCTGGCAAATCCGGAAATTCTTGGTCAGTCATATACCCAACCGATTCACCCAACAGCGCGATGATATAGCGCCATGTGGGGTTATTGATGGCATCCAAATATTGCTCGCGTGCATCCATCCGTTCTTGAATAGTCGCTTCGGGCAACTGTCCATCTCGGTGAATACTGGGCAATGACGGCGAACACCATGCGATGAGTTCCGATACTTGTTCGCGTGTGATGCGTGTCTTATCATAAAAACAATCATGTAAACGTGCGATGCTTGTATCAATGATAATGGGGTCTATTTTGTCTTTATCGCCCATTTTTAGGCGCTTATTCAGCGCACTGCGTTTGATAAACCCCTCTGGTACACGGGCAATAATGTCGGTGAGTAATTGAGAGGTTGGTTGTAATTTATTTGTCATTGAATAAAAACCTATGAGATTATAGACCCCACTATGATAATGGTTATGTGCGTCCTTGCCAATATGCTTCTGCTTCTGCTAATGCTTGTGGGGTATTCACATTAAAAAAACACCACGGGTCATTGATGGTGATGAGCATCAGGCGTAATTTTTGCAAAAAATCGCGCACTTTATATTGCCCTGCGTTCAATTGCGCCCGCGCCACATCCAAACACCGCTTATGATACAACGCGCATAATGGTTGCGTCATCTCCCCTGCGACAGGCAACACCACATCAATATTATCATGACTCGACTTTACCAACAAATTCAACACATCGGGGCGAATAAATGGGATATCGCACGCCACTGCCAATGTCCAGTCGTGTTTGCTATGTGTGAGGGCGCTTTCGATGCCCCCCAATGCGCCACAATTGATAAAACTATCAGGGTGAATCGGCAAATCTAATGAATCATATTTGCTTCGCTGATTCGTCACCAAAAAAATATCATCAAATTCGGCTTTGTGGATGGCGAATAGCAAATGGTGGATGAGGGGAATCCCCCCCAAATCCACCCATGCCTTATCACGTCCCATGCGGGAACTTTTTCCACCCACCAAAATCGCTACGGATGCCGTCATTTGCAAACGACCTTCACAGGGGTGGCGCTAAACGCCGCGTTTCCTGTCATCGCATCTATCGCTTGGTCATCGGTCAAATCGTTGATACTCACCCCCGCATATTGATTCGCCACGTCCAATTGAACACCATCACGCCCATGACCAAATCCATGCGGGATGCTCACCACCCCTTGCATGACCTCATCCGTGATTTCGGCGGGGATTTCCACCTGCCCCACCCGTGACGATACCACCACCACATCCCCATCATCAATCCCGCGGGTTTGGGCATCGTGCGGGTTTATCATCACCGTACACCGATTTTTGCCTTTCATCAGGCGGTTGCTATTGTGCATCCAACTGTTATTGCTCCGCACATGACGGCGACCAATCAACAACAAATCATGACCATCTTGTGGCACATCTAAAACCGCTTTGGCACGGGGCAAATCTACCAACACATGGTCAAAAATCAGGTTTATTTTGCCATTCGGGGTCACAATCCGCTCCTTTAAGCACGGTTGCAACACGCCCAAATCAATCCCATGTGGATTTTCATGCAGACGTTTGAGCGATAACCCATCAGGGCGATTTTTTCTGCCCCCATTCACGCCATACGGACCCACGCGCAACCCAAAATCGAGTAATTGTGAGAGTGACATACGGCGCGTATAATCTTTGCGATTCGGGGCTTTGCCACCGCGTTTTTTATCTAAGATATTCGCTAGTGACTGGAAAATTTGCCAATCATAACGGCGGTCATCTTCAATATGCACCATCGCAGGTGAAAATTTGGCGCTATTCCGCACCGCCAGCACATGAAACACCACATCGTAATGGTCAGCTTCCAACCCTGTGGCAGGTGGCAGGATGATATTGGCATATTTGGTGGTCTCATTGATATAAATATCTATCGCCACCATATAATCCAGCGATTCTAATCCTTTTTCGACTTGCGCCCCGTTGGGTGTGGATAAAACGGGATTCCCCGCCACCGTTATCATCGCTTTGATTTGACCATCACCCTCTGTCAGCATTTCTTCCGCGAGGACAGAGACGGGCAATTCGCCCCCAAATTCGGGCAATCCGCGCACCCGACTGCGCCAACGGTCATAACTGCCGGTCTGCCCCGTCAATGATGTGAATGCTACCACATCAAACGCGGGTTGCGTGAACATCGCGCCACCCACACTATCCAAGTTCCCCGTGAGGATATTGATTACATTCATCAACCATTGGCATAACCCGCCAAATGCCTGCATCGAAAGCCCCACCCGCCCATAACACACCGCGCTATCGGCATGAGCAAATTCGTGCGTGATTCGGCGTATTTCACCCGCAGACATACCTGTCTGCGATGCGACCCGTTCCGGTGTGAAATCCGCCACCAAATCGCGTAATTGATGGATGTGTGCATCGCTGATGAGGGGTTCTAAATGTCCAACATCCACCAAATCATCATTAAATAGCACATTCACCAGCGCCAGCAAGAAAAATACATCCGCCGCAGGTTTGATGAAATGATGCTCATTAGCGAGTTTTGCCGTTTCTGTCCTGCGCGGGTCAATCACCACCAATTTCCCGCCCCGATTTTTGAGGTTTTTCAAGCGGCGTTCAATCCCGCCCGCCGTCATCAAGCTACCGTTGGATGCCAACGGATTCGCGCCCAACATCAAAAAATAATCGGTGTGGTCAACATCTGGAATCGGCAATAATAATTGATGCCCAAACATGAAATAGGCGGCGAAATGATGCGGGAGTTGGTCAACAGAGGTGGCAGAAAAGCGATTTTTGGTCTTTAAGGCACGTATCAACGCGGGCGCATAAATGATACTCCCCGCATTATGTGAATTGGGATTGCCCAAATAAATCCCCACCGCGTTATTGCCGTGTTGAGCTTGGATTTTTAGCAAATTATCTGCGACTTCATCAAAAGCCTGTTCCCAAGAAATTTCTTCCCAGCCATTTTCAGTACGTTTAACAGGGCGTTTGAGCCGATTTTTATCGTGATACACATCTTCAAGCGCGGTGGCTTTGGGGCAGATATGCCCTGCGCTAAACGGGTCGTCCATATCCCCTTTGATGGCGGTGATTTTATCGCCCTGATGATGGACTTCAATCCCGCACATGGCTTCGCATAAATTACACGTCCGATAATGGAAATAAGTGGTGGTTGTCATGCTTTGATTGCCTCCAAAATAATTTTATTTTTTACGAGGTATAGGGGCATTACACCCCTATAGTTTATAACATCAATTCAATCACACCGTCCCCCGCCAAATCGAATGTGATATGGTGGGTGGTCGTATCATACACATAATCCAACGGTTTGCCATTATACGTGATATTTTTCGGCTTATTTTCGGCATAAATCAGAAATTTACCCTGCCCACGCACGCGCATCCGATGACTATCGCCATAAATCCCATATTGTGTGATTGCACCCGCGCTGTTGAACATCTCTACCAAACCAATCGGTGCGATGCCGTGCTGAATGGGGACAATCGTCACAATGTCATATCCCAACGGCGCAAGGGTCATATTCAGTCCTTCATCCGCTTTATCAAATCGGCGGAATACGTTCTTGTTATGGACATATACATATTGACTATCGGCATTATGAACAGGATATATCGTATCCGAAATGCTTTCACCTTCATGATGGGCATTGAACACCCCTATCACCATCCCAGTCGCATTCTGATTAAAAATTTTCAGCAAAATCGCTTCTTGGGTGGGGTCGTGGAATAAACAATCGGAGGTCGGCTTGCCAATCCCAATCGGACGCATGACGCGACCATCGGGTAATACCAATTTTTTCAATAGGTTAAAATCGTGCGCGTCTGGCTTATCCGACACATAAATCGGGCTACCACTCACTGCACGCCCCGCCGCGTGAAACGCGCCAACGGGATGCCCACTTTGGAACATATCCCAATCGGGATGCAAAAATTCGCCAAACCACATGCCAAACAACGCATTCGTATAAAGATGTTCGCCGTGTGTGGCGGGGCGTTGGGGCCAAAAATCTATGGATGAGCGAATCAGGTTAGAGGCTAACGCGCCATAAATCATCTCATTGGCACACGACATACAATTAATCAGGTTGCCATTAAAATGCACATTCACCGAGCCTTCGAGTGCCTCATGATAACGGTGCATCAAATGTACCCGCCCACCACTATCCGCCGAAAGCCCATCCAAGCGCGATTGATTATCCACTTTCACCCCATCTACACCTTGTTGGCGCAAATAGCGATGATAATCATGATAAAAATTATGGATAGAGTCGGCTTCTACGCGGTATAAATCGCCACCTTCCCATTCATTCATATTGGGGATGTAATGCAAAATACCCTCATG
>JALONZ010000074.1 GCA_025454675.1 Anaerolineae bacterium
TTGGGCGGAACGCCTTTGCTCACCGTGCGCGATATTGCCCTGCGCGGTTGGAAACTCAGCCTCAAACGCGCACTCGATATTTTTGGCGCGTTGTTCGGACTCATATTCTTATCGCCAATTTTGTTGCTCGTTGCCGTCATTGTGCGCTTAGAGTCTCCGGGGTCGCCATTTTATTCGCAAATCCGCATGGGATTGGATGGTCGCCCGTTCCCGATTATCAAATTCCGCACGATGCGTAAAGATGCCGAATCAAAAGGTATTGGCTGGACGGTGAAAGATGACCCGCGTGTGACCCGCGTGGGCAAAATCCTCCGCAAAACGGAACTGGATGAATTGCCACAATTGATTAATGTGTTGCTCGGTCATATGAGCCTTGTCGGTCCAAGACCAGAACGTCCGCAATATGTGCAACAATTCCGCCAAAAAATTCCGCGTTATATGGAACGTCACCGCGAAAAAGCGGGCATGACGGGCTGGGCGCAAGTGAACGGGTTGCGCGGCGATACATCCATCGAAGAACGTACCAGTTATGACCTGTGGTATGTCGAAAATTGGTCGTTGTGGTTGGATATAAAAATCATCATCCGCACGGTGTTGCAAGCTATTTTACGTATCAACCGAAATGCGTATTAGCGATGAATGCCTATCAAACCGTAAGGGCGCAACATGTTGCGCCCTTACACGTTACCCCCAAATTCCTTAAATACCTCACCTTTTCCATCCCCATGCTCATCGCCATGTTACTCTATGGCTACACGGTGCAATTGCCTCTATTTTTGGATGATGGACCGCAATTTCGCATGGTGGAGGTGTTCACAGGCTTTGACCAATGGTTGGGCAGTCCCGCCTATTTTTATTATCGTCCTGCGGTGTTCAGTATCTGGAAATTATCATCGGTTTTGGCGGGATTTTTTGATGCGGCGGGATTGCATTGGCTCAATCTGATGTTCTTCGGCATGACGGGCGTTGTATTATCCGCCATCACCTATCGCCTGATGCCCAAAAATCGGCTTATCACCGCGTTGGGGGTAGGAGTGGGGTTCATCATTTTCCCTTTCAATTACCAAACGGTGATTTTAGTCGGCGCGATGTTCCACACCAGCATGATTTTTTGTACCGCGCTCACCATTTGGACGGCGTTGTTGTGGTGGGATAAACCGCGTTTGCGCTGGCTAATCATTGCGATTATGAGCGCGTTTTGGGGTATCTTCAGTCACGAAAACGGGGTACTCATTGCACCCCTCACAGCCCTAGCCATTTGGACGGCACATGGGCATCGCGCAGTTTTGTCGCGCCGAATCATTACCCTCATCGCGCCTATTGGCATCATCACGGCTATTTACCTTGTTTTATATGTCACTGTCCCGCGTGCCGAAAGTTTGGGCGGATTGCGACCGATTGGCAATATGATTGAGTCTTTTGGCATTATGATGCAATCTTCTGTCTATCCGCTATCGGCATTGTTGCGCCCGTTGGTGACAGATACCCCATCCGCATGGTTGACGATTATCATGGGTGTCGGTACGCTTGGTATTGGCTTATTGCTCATCGCCATATTCATGCCATCGCTCAAGCGCATAGGGCTATTTGGTGTGATGTGGTATGTGATGGCGCTCATGCCAACGGTGATGTTATTGGATACAGCATATGTGGATGGTTCACCGCGCATTTTAATTTATGCGAGCATGGGATTGCATGTGTTTTATGGGGCGGTGTTCAGCGCGATATGGCTAACCCCACCCCCAACCCCCTCCCCACAGGGTGGAGAGGGGGCTAAAAATCTTATTTTGAGGTTTTTTACCCGCCCATTCGTCATCCTCACCTGCGCGTTAATGCTTATTGTCAGCATCCCGTTCATTCATACACGGCGCGACCACCTGATGATTCTCAATCGGTATATGCGCGACTTGAACACCCTCATTCAACATCAACCGCAAAATCCGCAAACCACGCCGATTTTATTGGTCAATGCGCCCGATTATATCACCCCCAAGCCCCAAAATCGCACATTTTTGCGCGGGTCGGAAGGTGTGGCGATGATGTTTTATCTGGTGGATTATGACCGCCAAATCTGGGTGAATACGGGCATTTTGCCGATGGTACGCACCGCCAAAATAGACGAAATCAATCGGGGGCAGGGGTATGATGTGTATCTGCATGACCCCGCCACATCATGGGATGAAGCGCGTGCATTGGCACTCACTAGCGCGACGATTTACATGACCCAATTTAACGGTGCAGAATTTTATCCTGTGTATGTCGGTGCGCCGAATTTGGCGGGTGATGATGCTCCTGATGTGATATTTGGTGAGGACATTATTTTATACGATGCACAAGCGGTTTTTATGCCAAAAAAAAGCGCGATGCTGGTCAAATTGCGCTGGGGTGTGATGATGGATACACCCCAACCCTTAAAACCCTTTGTGCATATCGTTTGTGATGGCGCATTGGTCGCGCAACTAGATGGGCATGTGTGGGGTGATATTTATCCATTTGAAGCATGGCAAGCTGGCGAAATTCAGACCGAATATCGGCACATCCCCATGCCCACCCCATTTGATGATGCGCGGTGTGATGTGGTCGTGGGGGTGTATCACCAAATGACAGGAGACCGCTTGACTGCGTTGAATGCGATTACACGCGAAACCTATCCCAATGACCTTGCGCCTATCCTCACCATTGGAGAGACGAATGAGCCGTTCCCGTTTGATTAAATGGTTATTATTGGCATCGCCCATATTGACCACTTTGGCACTCTATGGATATTCAATCGGATTACCATTTTTTTGGGATGACGGACCCCAATTTCGGTTATTAGAAACGTCTAACGGGTTGGATGTGTGGCTTGGCAACGCCGATTATTTGTATTATCGTCCCGCCGTGTTCACCTTGTGGAAGATGAGCGCGATTTTTGCGGGATTTTATGACGGGGTTGGTTTGCATTGGCTGAATATTATTTTTTTCGGTGTGGCTGGTGTGATACTTGGCAAAATTGCCTATCGGCTTGCGCCACATCATAAATTGGTCATGGCGTTGGTCACAGCGCACGGCTTTGTGATATTCCCATTTAGTTATCAGGCAATCACATGGATAGGCTCGATGTTCCACACCTTTTTGGCGCTGTGTTTGGCGCTGACGGCATGGTGTGCGTTGATATGGATAGATAAACGGCGGTATTGGGCGTTGATTTTAGGGAATATCGCAGGGTTTTTGGGGATATTCAGCCATGAAATTGGGGTGGTGATTCCGGTCGCGGTGGTGATGGTGTGGGTGGTGGGATTACCTATTTCACGCTGGATGTTAAAACATCCAGCTAGGCAAAAACCTGTAAGCGCACTAAAGGCGCTAGAATCCGACCATGAATCCGAATTTTCAGCCCCTTTAGTGGGCTTCCAAAATGCGAATAGCCCGTATGCTTTAGCTTCGGGCGCGATACTTTTCATCATGCCCCTCATCATCAGCACGATGTTATTCATCATCCTCTACATCAACGTCCCGCGTGATACCAGTCCGGGACGCTTGCAACTGATGAGCGAAATTGTCGAATCGGGTGCTACATTAGGGCAATCGGCATTATACCCATTCATCGCACTCATACGCCCCCTCATAGACGGCACACCACCCGCCGTACCGATGGTCATCGGCATTTTGGGCGGATTAACCGTGATTATGCTGATAATCATCGCGTTGGAGCGACAAGTGATTTATATCCGCCTCGCGCTACTCGGTTTGGGCTGGTTTATGATGATGCTCGCGCCGAGTTTGTTGTTACTTGACCAATTTTATGTGAATGGGTCGCCCCGTTTGTTACTCCTGCCGAGTATGGGCATCAGTTTATTTTGGGGTGTGGTGGTGATTGTACTGCTGAATCGGCGCATGGGGCAGGTGGTGGCGGTTGGCATAATCATCTTGGGCGCGGTGGTGGCAATTCGCTTTTTGAACACCCAACGCGCTTATTTCACCATGCAAAATGAGTATGCACAGCGCCTATTCAGCATGGTCAAAATGCAACCGCCAGATGCAAATACCGTTTTGGTCAATGCGCCCGATTATATCACCCCGCTTGAAGCCGATAGGACATTTCTGCGCGGGGCAGAAGGGGCGGCGTTCCTCGTGTTCACGGTGAATTATGCCGATTACCTATGGATTAACACGGGGGTGGATTTGCCCAATCTACAAACCGTTAAATATGGCATTTTGAATCAGGCAGTGGGCTATTCGTTGTATGCCCATGACCCCGAAGTGGGTGAATTGATATTGGCGCAAACTGTTCGTGATGCGGATGTGGTGTATGTGACGCAATTTCATGCCGATGGCTTAACGCCTGTGTTGGTCAAATATCCGACAACCGGTGATGATACGCCGTTATATCAATTAGGGGATGCGCTCACCATCAGCGAATTGGGCGCGGTTTACCTGCCACATGAAAAACGGTTGCGTCTGCATATTGGCTGGCAGATGATGAATCCGCAAGTTTTACAAGCCTTTGTGCATGTAATATGTGCGGGCGAAATGATTGGTCAGGTGGATGCAGGTGCGTGGGGTGGGGCATATCCGTTTCATCTTGGAATTGTGGATGAACGCATCCCCGACTTGCGCGAAATTCCGTTATCGCGCCCATTTACATCCGATTGTCAGATGGTTTTAGGGGTGTATCGCCCTAGCGATGTGAGCCGATTAAGTATCACCGATTTGCAAACAGGTGCAAATTTGCCCAATGACCAAATCATCATCCCGTATTTGGGGGAAAGTGAGGATAGCACATGGATATTAAAACCTTAGAAGAAGCCATGCACGCTTTTGTGAAGAGTAAAGGCTGGTATGAACCCGATTCTAAACGTCCGCAAACCCCGCGTAATTTAGCCATTTCGTTGGTCTTGGAAGCCAGTGAAATTTTGGAACATTTTCAATGGGGCGATGAAATTAAAAATAAAGCGGATTTTGCGGGCGAATTGGCGGATGTGATGTTGTATTTATTGCAACTCGCCAGCATAAGCGGGGTGGATTTGGGTGAGGCGGTCATGACCAAATTACGTGTGAATTATGGTCGTACATGGGATAACCTAAGTGAATAATCCTTTTTGACCCCTTGTGAACCCGTTTATTTTGTGATATGTTTGATTATAATAGCAGGTATCTATTGGGCATGATGTATCATGTTCTATGCGTAAATTAACAATAAAATCTTTTTTGACCTCACCCCCTGCCCCCTCTCCAATTTTGGAGAGGGGGAGAAGCCCAGTTTATAGGTGGGTTTGAAGTCCCCTCTCCGTTTGGGAGAGGGGATTTAGGGGTGAGGTTATAATTAAATTGCTTACGCATGGGGCGCAACATGTTGCGCCCTTACGGGTATAGTTTAGTGTTGTTGATAGCTATTTGAAGGAGAAAGACGCATGTCTCAACAGGCGGTAACGCCCCAAAGTCAAGATTTTTCTGCATGGTATAACGATGTGGTGTATAAGGCGGATTTGGTTTCGCCATCGCCTGTGCGCGGGTGCCTGATTATCAAGCCCTATGGCTATGAAATTTGGGAAGGGATTCGGGCAGGTTTAGATAAACGCTTCAAAGCGACTGGGCATCAGAACGCCTATTTCCCGTTGTTCATCCCCGAAAGTTACTTAAAACGTGAGGCGGAACACGTTGAAGGCTTTAGTCCAGAGTTGGCGGTCGTCACAATTGCGGGTGGCAAAGAATTAGAAGAACCGCTGGTTGTGCGCCCAACATCCGAGACGATTATCGGGGAAGCGTTTAGCCAATGGATACAATCGTATCGTGATTTGCCGTTGCTGATTAATCAGTGGGCAAATGTTGTGCGTTGGGAATTGCGAACCCGCCCATTTTTGCGGACAGCTGAATTTTTGTGGCAAGAGGGTCATACCGCCCACGCCACTGAAGCGGAAGCCGAAGCCGAAACCCTGCAAATGTTGGATGCGTATGCCGATTTTGCCATGACCGAAGCCGCGATTCCTGTGGTGAAGGGGCGCAAAAGCGACATTGAAAAATTTGCGGGTGCGCTCCGTACCTATACCATCGAAGCGATGATGGGTGATAAAAAGGCATTGCAAAGTGGCACCAGTCATAATCTGGGGCAAAATTTTGCCAAAGCCTTCAATATCAAATATTTGTCGCGGGAGAATGTTGAGGAATTTTGCTGGACAACTTCTTGGGGCATGAGTACGCGCATGATTGGCGGGATTATCATGACACATGGTGATGATAAGGGGTTGCGCTTGCCCCCGCGTCTTGCCCCGATTCAGGTGGTTGCCATCCCCATTTATAAGAATGAGGATGAACGCACCGCCGTATTGGATACGGTGCATCGCCTCGTCAAAGAATTGCGGGGGGCGGGTTTGCGGGTACATATTGATGACCGCGAAGACACACCCGGATTTAAGTTCAATGATTGGGAGATGCGCGGTGTCCCGATTCGGTTGGAAGTGGGTCCGAAGGATGTGCAAAATAACAAGGCGGTGCTGGCTCGGCGTGATATTCCGGGTAAAGACGGCAAGCAATTCATCAGCCAAGATGGAATTGTGGCGCAAGTGAACGACTTGCTGAATGCTATCCATGATAATATGTTGGCACAAGCGACCACCTTCCGCGAAGCCAATACGCATGACATCCGCACCTATGATGAATTTAAGGCGTTGGCAGAAAAAGGTGGTTGGGCGCGTGTATGGTGGAGCGGTAGCAATGAGGATGAGCGCAAGGTCAAAGAAGAAACGGGCGCGACACTTCGGTGCTATCCACTAGACCAACCGGGTGGGGCGGGGACATGCTTCTATACGGGCAAACCCGCCGATAGAGTGGCTATTTTCAGTAAAGCCTATTGATATGTAACCAGAGACCAGTCTGATAAAAACGGCTGGTCTTTATTTTTAGGGAAGTAGCAAGGCGAGGAAGCGTTTTTGTAGTGATGAAGCCTCTTGATACAACAGGGATGATAATAATTTGATGATATGATGTTGATAATCTGGTGGCAATTCTGATAATTGGGGGGGCATAAGCGCCTGTTTGAACATGTGCTTGGCGGGACTATGACGAAATTCTTGTAGCCATGCTTTTCCTTGTAAATCTTCCAAATCCATTTTTGCCAGCGCCAGATAACGTTCCATCCAAAAGATGAATAGCCCCTCATCGGTGAGCATGTTGATGAATTGTTTGCCTGCATGATGCCAAAATAATTCGTATTTTGCGTCCCAATCAAATTGGTCAAGTTTGAACATGGCTTCGCGCTCAAATTCAACCAAAACATCCAAAACACCACTGTTATGTGGTCTGATTGCATCAGATAAATGGGTTAAAGATGAAGCTATTGATGGATGAGATGGATGCGGTTGAAATAAACTGTCACCTGTTTTCAAAAAATCTTGTGTGAGTGTTAATTGATGTTGTAACCGCGATAATTCGTCTTGTATGTTGTGGATATGCTGGCTTAAGACAATTTGTGTTAGCTCATCAGGATTTTCTGATTGGATGATAATTTCGATTTGCTTCAATGATAAGCCAAATTGTTTTAATCGGAGAATTTGTTGTAATTGAATGATATGTGTCATGGTATAGAGGCGGTACTGATTCGTGTCGCGCTCAGGATTTACCAATAGACCAATTTCATGATAATGCTTAATGGTCTTGGATGTGATTCCCAATAATGTGGCAACCTCTCCAATTGTGAATGTTAAGTTTGACATCAATCATTAGCTCCACATATGATTCTTTTTTGCATCTCAGCCTATTTTAACGTCAGTTATGGTTAAGGCTATTTGCATTTATCCCCACCCCCTAACCCCCTCCCCATTGCATGGAGAGGGGGAACAAGGCGGTGAGGTCTCCCTTCCCCTATTTTATGGGGGAAGGGTTGGGGA
>JALONZ010000075.1 GCA_025454675.1 Anaerolineae bacterium
GAATACAGATGCCATTTCTGCGGTGGTGAGTGGGGTATATAACCCGAATAAGCCGTTTTCTTTGCCCGATAAATACATATGGATGCCATGACCCAATTCATGGGCGAGTGTGGCAACATCCCGCGCACGTCCTTCAAAATTGACGAATACATACGGGTGCGCCGATGGGGTCACAGGCGAGGCATACGCACCGCCGCGTTTATTGGGCAAAACTGCCGCATGAATCCAGTTTTTATCGAAGAAATAACCCGCCACTTCGCCCATATTCGGGCTGAAGGCATTGAACGCATTGAGGATAATCTCTTTGGCTTCATAATCACGCAATTCATCCACACCCAACAAAGCGCGTTTGAGGCGATAATGACGCGCCACCAATTCGTAATTACTGGTCACGGTATTGATTAACGCATCTACCACCGCATCAGGCGCTTTATTTGACAAATTGCGCGATGAAATCCATGTCGGATACCCACGCAATTTATCGGATGAAGCTTTATCGGCAATCACCGTATTATAAATATAGGTCAGTTCCATTTTCTTGGCATTGAGTCCCACCGTCATCGAATCTGCCGCTTTTTTACGGGTTTCGCGGTCAGGAGAATAGAGGCGTGTCATCAATTGCGTTTGATTCAGTTGTTGACCATCAAAATCGTAACGCATGGCGCTGGTCAATTGTGTAAAAAAGCGCGTCCATGCGCTGTTACCCGTCACGGATTTTTCGCTGATGATACGTTCTTCCGGTTCACTCAGTTGATACGGTTTATAACGCCGTTCCGATTCCAAATGATGTGCAAACCGCGCCAGAACAGGATTCGCCATCAGCTTTTGTGTATGGTCTTGGGGGAGTAAATTCCATTCCAACATAAAAAAGAGCAGATGTTGGTCAATCATGGAATCAAATTCGGTGGCTTTTTGCACCAATGCCCCACGCTTGGGGTCGGCGGTATCGGTGGAATAATTCAGAAAGGCGAATGAGGTCAGCCGACCAGACCCGTCATATATTTTTTCAAAGCGTTCTAGGGCTTCATATAATTCTTCGGCATCCAATTGCCCAACCTTACCCTTATAATCTGTCGCAAAGGCTTCGGCTTGCCCCAAATAATAATCCATATCTTTTTGCAGATTCGGGTCATCGAGGTCTTTATACAAGACGGTCAAATCCCACACCACATTTTCTGCACCAGTTTGCTTTTTATCCATAGCATCCTCGTTTGAAAAAAATTAAATATGTTTCCATCGTAACAGCAAATAAGGAATATCACAACACAATTTTCATCAGATTATCATCAAAAGGTGGTAAATTGAGTCATAAGCAGGGGACGACATACGCTACGCTAGTCATCCCTTACGCAATGTCTAATGGCGAATTTGTAGAGACATGATAATGTATGTTAGTTTTTTAATATGGGATACAGCCCCACCCCCCAGCCCCCTCCCCACGTTGTGGAGAGGGGAGAAAACCGCCATTTTGTGGGTAAAAGTCCCTTCTCCATGTAATGGGGAGGGGATTTAGGGGAGGGGCTAAACACCGTATTTATTTGCTAACAAACATTATCATGTCCTAGCTACCATAAAAATATACACCATATCACATAAGGAGACCCCATGTCTAAATATACCCCCCTCACAACCGCAGAACTCGCATCGGCGCTCATCAGCATCCCCGGTTGGATTCCAGAAGGCGATGTCGCCATCTCCAAAACATATAATATGCCCACCTATATCGCAGGTGTCGCATTCGCCAGCGCGGTTGCAATATTGGCAGAAGCCCATGACCATCATCCGGATATGACCATCGGTTGGAAAAAAGTCACCGTCCGCTTTAGCACGCATGACGCGGGCAATAAAATCACCCAAAAAGATGTGGAAATTGCCCAAGCCATTGAAGGACTCGGTTATCCCAAACCTGCATAAATTCAGAACTTTTACGGTAAAATGAGCGTATATATTATATGAAACTTTGATTGATAGATTTTCCTCACCAGAGGCTAAAGCCTCTGGCTAATGACTTTGTAAAAGCACCCTGAAGGGTGCTTGCCTATCCAAAGCAGATGGTGAAATGGTCTTAAAAACCTCAAAATCGGCAAAAGAGCCTGCTTCAGCAGGCTTCGGAGAGGTTAGGCAGGTGCTTTAGCGCCTGCCATAAAGCAAATGAGCGAACTAACAATCGAAATTATGAAATAATTTTTTGCGCTCATCTTTTTTTGGAGTTTATTTTTATGAAAGCACTCATCACAGGCGGAACTGGGTTTATTGGCTCGCACATTGCGCGGACATTGGTGGCAGAGGGTCACAGCGTCCGCATATTACACCGTGAAAATTCAAAATTAACCGCCTTAGAGGGTATTCCGTATGAATCGGCGCTTGGTGGCTTGCGTGAGGAAGATATGCCTGCCCTCATCCGCGCCAGCGAGGGGTGTGATTGGGTTTTTCATGTGGCGGCTGTTGCCGATTATTGGCGTGCTGATAAAGCGCAAATGTTTGAAGTGAATGTGGCAGGCACACGACGCATTTTGACGGCGGCGCGGACGGCAGGCGTGAAGCGTGTCATTTTCACCAGTAGCGCCGCGGCAGTGGGGATGAACCCCGATGGTCGTCCTGCGGATGAATCCACCCGTTTCAATTTTCCACCCGATGAATTTCCGTATGGCTATAGCAAAGTGTTGGCAGAACGCGCCGTATCGGATGCGGTATGGCGTGGGCAAGAGGTGGTCACAATCAACCCCGTTGCCGTCATCGGGCCGGGCGACCTGAATATGATTTCGGGCAGTTTTATTACCCAAATCAAAAAAATGGGCATCCTCGTGCCGATTACATCCGGTGGTATCGCTGTGAGTGATGTGCGCGATGTGGCGCGGTGGCATGTGTTGGCGGCAAGTCATGGACGGGTGGGGGAACGCTATTTGGTGGGTACGGCAAATTATCCGTATAGCCTATGGTTTGCGATGATTGCCGAAGCGGTGGGTGTATTGCGTCCGCGCGTATTTGTCCCCGATTTTCTTGTGCCGATTGCCGCCCAAGTTATTGACTGGTTGCGGAAACGGGGCATCGAAACGCCCGTAGATGCCGTGCAAACGCGCATGGGTGTGCGGAAAGCCTATTTCGATTGTCAAAAGGCATGGGATGAATTAGGCGCACCCCAAATAGACATGCGCCGTAGCCTGTTGGATACGTATACGTGGTATAGCGAGCATGGGTATTTATGAGAGAGATTATGCCTATCGAATATATTGAGCGCAAACCCAATTCACAACAATATCGCATCGTTGGCAAGGGTATCACCGTCACATTTCTAGCTTGTTTTGTAAATGACCCTGAATGGACTGTTGAGCGCATTAGCGAAGAATATAATTTAACCCCTGCCGAAATTTATGCGGCGTGGTCATTTTATTATGATCACAAAGCTGAAATTGATGGCATATTAGAACGCCAGTCGCAACGCAATGCGATGATAGATGCCGATGAAGAAAAACGTAACATCCCGCTTTACCAACGCTACTTAGAACTCAAATCCAAACAATCCTAACCCAAGCGCACAGGTTCGCCATTGCTAATTTTGCTCAGGATTTCCAAATTCAACAGGTCAATATGCCCGCGTGAAACCCGCACCCACCCATTTTTACCCCATTGACTAAGGGTGCGATTCACACTTTCCAACGTTGTTCCCACAAAATCCGCCAGCGATTGTTGTGATATGGCAATATCCAACGACACCCCATCATCAATTTTTGTGCCAAATTTTTGGGCATAATGCAATAATGCGGTGGCGAGGCGTTGTTCAACACGCTCCGCAAATTGTTTGGCAATCCGATGATGTGCTTCGTGAATATGCGCCACCAACCCATCAATCACCGCCAAGCCAATTTCGGGATAAGTAATCGCCAAATACCGAATATCTTCCCCACGTATGGCAAAAATTTGTGTTGCTTCAATGGCTTCAGCGGCGTGCGGATAGGGATATGCACCCGAAATCGCCAATAAACCCAACACATCACCCGCACCATACAACTTGATGTGAATCGTGCGTCCCTCTGCCGTATAATCTACCAACCGAATCCCCCCTTTGAGAACAACATAAAATGAATTGGCGAGGTCTCCCTTATAATACAGGGTGTGATTGGCACTCAAAGACAAAATACGTCCCGCCGATTCTATCGCTTCTAATGCGCGGGGGGGTAAGCCTGCAAATAACGGTAATTTAGATAAAACATCTTCAAACATAAGTCTTTTTATCATTCATTAAAACCTCCGTCTCTTATTATAACTATGACTCAACTTGTCACATTAGAATAGTGAGGAAAATCACCCATGCTACTTGATTTATATCAAAGAACGAATATCAAAACTCTGCTAATCTGATATTAATCTTATTATCAGTGTTCGGAGTTGGGCATGATTCAAGAAAAAAAGCAATCTAAGAAATTGCCCATCAGCCTGTTTTTGGTCGCGTTTGGGATGGTATGTATCCTATTAGGTTTAGGTGGATATACCTTCCTCTACGCACGCGGATATTCTTATCTATCTGATGACCCTGCAGGCTGTGTAAATTGTCATGTCATGCGCGAGCAATATGACGCATGGCAACATTCATCACATAAATCAGTGGCGGTCTGTAATGATTGTCATGTGCCACATGGCTCATTTGCAGAGAAGTGGTTGGTTAAGGGGCTAAACGGATTTAATCATAGTTTTGCCTTCACCTTTAATACATACGAAGAAAATATCACCATCAAAGATTTTAATGCCGATGTGGTTCAAGACAATTGTGTGGCATGTCATGAAACCGCCATCAGCATGATTGCACCCACGCATGATGATTCGCCCGATTGTCTGACCTGTCATACGGGCATCGGTCATAATACACGCGATTAATTGAGGAGTTTGGATATGTCAAAAACAGCAAGGTTAGCCATTTATGGATTTGTGTTTGTCGGATTGGTGTTGTTGGGTGTTGGGATTGGCGCATTGCTCACCAACGTCACTGAACGCCAAGTTGAAGCCCGTCAATATCCGCTCAAAGTGGTGGAAATTGGCGAAAATGAAATAGACCCCGCCGTGTGGGGCAAAAATTTCCCCATTCATTATGACCGTTTCATGATGACGGAACAAAATTATGGTCAAACACCCTATGGTGGTTCTGACCCATATAGCAAATTAGAACGTTTCCCCGCGATGGTTCGCCTTTGGGCAGGCTTTGCCTTTAGCATTGACCACAATGAAGAACGCGGTCACTTTTATGCCACCATTGACCAAGTGAATACCCAACGGGTGAAAGCCCCACGCAACCAACCGGGCGCATGTATCAATTGTCATGCGGCAGAAGCACCCATCCTCATCGCCGAAATGGGGTGGGAAGAATTCAATAAAACACCCTTTAACGATCTCGCCGATAAAGTCCATACAGGTTCATCGTGCGCCGATTGCCACGACCCCAATGATATGTCGTTGCGCCTGACCCGTCCGGGTTTGATTAACGCGCTTGCCGCCAACGGGGTTGATTGGACAAAAGCCAGTCGTCAAGAAATGCGCTCGTATGTATGCGCTCAATGCCATGTGGAATATTATTTCGCGGGCGACAACAAAATTTTGGTCTTCCCCTGGACGAATGGGGCAACGGTTGCAGAAGGCACAAACCGCCTTGTTGTCACAATGGATAACATTGTAGACTACTATACCGAAATTGGCTTCAAAGATTGGTCTCATGCCGAAACCAACGCACCCATGCTCAAGATGCAACACCCCGAATATGAATTATTTAGCAACAGCCTGCACGCACGTTCCGGTGTGGCTTGCGCCGATTGTCATATGCCCTATATGCGCGAGGGTGGAATCAAGGTCAGCGACCACTGGATTCGTAGCCCATTGGTGAATATCAATGCGGCGTGCCAAACCTGCCATAACTTCCCCGAAGAAGATTTGCAAGCGCGTATCATCACCATTCAAGATAATACCGCCACCTTATTGCACCAAGCCGAAGATGCGTTGCTCGATGCCATTGATGCCATTGTCGCCGCCAAGACCGCAGGCGCAACCGATGAACAGTTGGCAGAAGCCCTGCAACTACACCGTAATGCGTCTATGCGTTGGGATTTCATCTCATCCGAAAATAGCACCGGTTTCCATAACCCACAAGAAGCGGCGCGTGTTTTGGCGGGCGCAATTGATGATGCCCGTCAAGCCCAACTGATTGCCGTACAAGTGCTGAATGGATTGGCTACCCAAACAGCCAGCAACACCCCTTGATAGATGCGAAAAAGGTGGGATATACGGGCATAATGCCCTAATCCCACCCTACACGCCCGTTTGATTTGTAGGGAAGGATTAGCCGAAGGCGTATATCCTTCCGCACACAATCCCCAAAACAGGTACAAATTTGTGCCTGTTTTTTTATCCCTACCGACAAAAAGGTGTACAATATCCCTAATCAGTCAACACATAAAGGGATATTCATCATTATGACGGAAAAAACAGAATGGGTTAGCCTTAAACAAGCCGCCGAATTATTGGGCGTGCATCCTGCCACAGTCCGCAATTGGGCGGATGAGGGCAAAATTGCATCCAACCGCACCGCAGGCGGTCATCGCCGTTTTTTGCGGGGTGATTTAACCAAATTTTCGCATCCAGACCAATTACAACCCATCGAAGTCCAACTCATCATCCAAAACGCGCTGGGTCAAGCCCGCATGGAAGTCGGCGAAGGCGCATTGGCACAACAAGCATGGTATACCACCATGCGCGAACAAACCCGCCACCACATGCGCGTTTTGGGGCGCGAAATTTTAGAGGGACTCCGCACCTACTTAGCTGATGGCGCAAAAGATGACCAATTGGCTTCTGCCATTCGACTAGGCAAAGAATATGCCAAATCATTGAGTGCCGATAACCTGAATTTGCCCCAAGCCATGCGCGGATTTTTTTATTTTAGCGATTTCATTATCAATTCTGTCCTCACATGGTCAGAAGTGACCCTGCCGCGCAGTCCACACGATTGGGCAACCTTGCTTCGTCAAGTGAATACCTATATGAATGCCATGCTCCTGTCGCTGGTCGAATATTACGAAGAAGGATAACCGATGGATGATAGGCTGGTGGCATGGGTGGGGTTAAGCCTATGTCAAGGAATTGGTGGGGTGCGGTTGCGTCGTCTCTTAAATCATTTTGGCGATGCCCCCGCCATTTTGGGTGCATCAGATGAATCCCTGCAAAGCACGACGGGAATAACACCTGCGATAATCGAAAATATCCGTGCCATCAATCCCAATTTATTGGCAATTCAATTGCAACGCTGGCAATCGGCGGGGGTTCACATCCTCACATGGGATATGCCCAATTATCCACCCCAATTCTTAGCCTTGCCCGATGCGCCACCCACTATTTTTGTGTTGGGCAATTTGTCCATATGGAAAAAAGCCTCACTCTATGCCATTGTGGGAACACGTACCCCACACCGCGAAAAACGTGATGAAACCTTGCGCCTAAGCGTGGATATAGCAGAGAAGGGGCATGTGGTCGTCAGTGGATTAGCTGAAGGGATTGATGCCGCCGCCCATTTAGGCACATTCACAAAATCGACAGGGCGTACCATCGGCATTTTGGGTGGCGGGATACTGAATGTCTATCCCAAACAACACAAATCACTGGCGGAAGCCATTTTGCAACGTGATGGCGCACTCATTTGCGAAGTCGCGCCCGATTCAGCCGTCAGCGCATGGGGGTTAATCAGCCGAAATCGGTTGATTGTGGCGTTATCACAAGCACTCATCGTGATGCAGACCAATATTGATGGCGGGGCAATGCACGCAGTTAAATTTGCCCGTCAACAAAATAAGCCCATTTATGCCGATGATAACCCCGCCAGTGGCAATCAAGCCATTTTGGATGATGGTGGTCATGATTTAGCCATGCTCGTGTTATAGCCTACCCAAATGGATAGGCTTCATCCCACACAAAGGCATGAAGCGCGATAAGGTACATTTATGGCATCTTATAAATAGC
>JALONZ010000076.1 GCA_025454675.1 Anaerolineae bacterium
ATGTTTTTCGAGGCGCACCCAAACGGTTGCCTCATGATTAAAACGGGTGAGGGCGCGTTCATTTTCTAAATATTTGCTCTGGAAGGTCTTGATGGCAACTGGTTCGCGCTGTCCGTGGTCATAACACAAATACACCACGCCCATCCCCCCGCGCAACACCTCCGATACTTCGTAACGCCCGTCTATACGGTCGCCAACGGTATAATCGCCACCAAGCACCATAGAAGGTTCATCATCGGTGGATGATTGATTATTCTCTGCATCGGTTTTGATTGACCCTGTTGGTTTGGGGAATAGTTCGGGATTGCCCTCAAACGAAGTCGCATCTATTGCCACACTATCTTCGGCTTGGGTTTCGCTGATGAATTGGCTTTCGACAATATTCGACTGAAACTCAATCACATTCATGCTATCAGCGACTGTCATAGACGCATCACTGACCAAGATGGGTGGGGGCGAATCGGCATTGGTGATGTCATTGTCTATGAGGGCATCATCCTCCTCAACAATATCAGATGACGCTGATTTATTGGATTTTTGGGGGGCTTTGACCGTCAATTTGCCCCGATACAAATCGAGCAAGCCGATGAGTTTGCGCTGAAAGGTGGGGCGGGTTTCGGGTTGGTCATCATCTTCTGCCACTGCCCATAAGGTGGCGGCAATATTGCGCCGTGTGGGGTGATTTTCGGCAAATTCAAATAACCAACGTAAATATTCTTCGATGGCGCGTTTTGCCAATTTGCGGTCTATATCATGTTCGGCATGAGTGACGGCGCGTTTATATGCGATGAGCGTTTTGCCGATATAATACACCAACAACCGATTATCGGGTGTGGCAGATTGCAACGCGCATAAATCGCCCAACGCGAATAAGTCGTTGATGTCATTTCGGCGTAATGCCAATTTGCCCAACACCTGAATGTCGGCGTTGGGGTCGGTGACAAAGGGGTCGGTTTTATCTTGTTTATCCCGCTTTTTGAGGATGTCACGGGCGGTTTTGTCATCGGTCGGCAACGGCTTGCGCCCAGTTTGTGGGATTTTCACTTGACCACCTCAAATGTCAATTTATCATCATCACTCAGCCCAACCCGAATGGTATCGCCATAAGTGAATACATCTTCAACAATTCTGGCGCTCAATGGGCGGGTGAGTTGGCGTTCAATCGCACGGCGTAATGGACGCGCCCCTTGCGCGGGGTTATATCCCAATTTGAGGAGCGATTGACGCGCTTCTGGTGTAAGTTCAAGCGTTAGATGTTGGTCTTTGAGGCGTTCATACACCGATTGCAATTGCAATTCCAAAATGCCGTTCAATGTGGATTCGGATAAGGAGTTAAAAGTGATGACCTCATCCAACCGATTGATGAATTCTGGGCGGAAAAACCGATTGAGATAACCTGAATAATCGGCTTTATCTTGGGTATTAAACCCGCCAAAGCCGATGTGCTTGCTTCCCTCTTCTGTGCCGATGTTACTGGTCATGATGAACACCGCATGACGCGCATCCACCCGTCTGCCATGTGCATCGCTGATTCTGCCTTCATCAAACACTTGTAAGAAAATATCAAATACTTCTGGTGCGGCTTTTTCCACTTCATCCAACAACACCACACTATATGGACGGCGACGCAACGCATCGGTGAGTTGCCCGCCACGTTGGGTATCCCGATAACCGGGTGGCGCACCAATCAACCGCGCAACGGTATGGGCATCATGAAATTCCGACATATCCAATCGAATCATGGCTTCATCACTGCCGAATAAGAAATTCGCCAATGCGCGTGCGAGTTCGGTTTTGCCCACGCCCGAAGGACCCAGAAATAAAAAGACACCAATCGGGCGGTTTGGGTCGTTTAGTCCCGCACGGGCGGTTTTAATCGCCGCCGAAACGGTGTGAATGGCTTCATTTTGCCCGATAACCCGTTGCATGAGGGCATTTTCTAACCCAGACAAGCGTTTTTTCTCGTTGGTTGTCAATTCGGTGACAGGGATGCCCGTCCATTGTGATAACACCGCCGTCACATCGCTGGCTTTGACATCATTCGGTGCAATTTCATCATCCGGTGAAATGGTGCGGATTATCACCCGCGTGCAGGCTTCATCGAGTAAATCCAATGCCTTATCGGGGAGTCGTCTGTCGGGCATATAGCGCACCGATAGCCTGACCGCCGCCTCTAGCGTCTCTGGGAGGATGACCACGCCGTGATGTTCTTCTAGTTTGGCGCGTTGCCCCTCCAAAATTTGGATGCTATCATCCTCTGATGGTTCTTCAATATCAATCGTGCGGAAGCGCCTATCGAGTGCAGGGTCTTGGGCGATGGCTTTGCGATATTCCTCATGGGTGGTCGCGCCAATACAATTGATTTCACCGCGTGAGAGGGCAGGTTTGAGGATATTGGCGGCATCCAGATTGCTATCAATCGTATCGCCTGCGCCGACGATGGTGTGAATTTCATCAATGAACAAAATGCAATTGCCCGCGTTCTTGATTTCATCCACAATTCCAATCAGCCGTTCTTCAAATTGCCCGCGCAGGCTTGTCCCTGCTACCAATGTGCCAATTTCGATTTGCACGATGCGTTTGTTCAGCAAAGAGGCGGGTGCTGTGCCATTATGAATCGCAAACGCCAACCCTTCGACAACCGCCGTTTTACCCACACCCGCATCGCCCAACAGCAACGGATTGTTCTTTTTGCTCCGCGCTAATGTGCGGGCAAGGGCGCGGATTTCCTCTTCTCTGGCGATGGCGGGTCCAATTTTGCCTTTGGATGCTTGTACTGTCAGGTCGCGCCCATACTTATCTAAGAGGGGGGTAGGGGCGGTATCGGTATCGCTGGATGCGCGGGGAAACTTGAATGGTGATGAGAATGGGCTACCGAATGGGGAACTACCGAAATTGAAATCACTATCGGAATCGAATAGATTATCCATATCGCTATCGTCAATCACGGGCGAATGGTCATCGGGTTGTTGTTCGGAGATGAGGATTTGCAACCACTGATTCACATCAAACTCCATCTCAATCAGTTTGCGGATGGGGATGCCTTCGCCCTCTTGCATCAGCGCCATCAGCACATGATATTCGCCCACATCGGCATTATCTTGGTCTGCCAAAAAAATGGCGAGTGATAATACCATTTCGGTGCGCGGGGTCATGGGCAACACATCGGTTAATCCCAAATCTTTATCGGTGCCAATTTCACGCCGAATCTCGCTCCGCACTGTGCGCGGATTGAGGTCGGCACGGCGCAAAAGGCGGTTGGTATGTCCATTTTCGATACGGGTGAGCGCAATGAATAAATGCTCTGTTCCGACATAATTATGTCCCAATTTACGTGCTTCTTCGGCGGCGGCGCTCAACATTTTGGCGCACCGCTCACGAATTTCTTTTTCTGGAATATCGGGTGATGGTGTCATCAGTTCACTCTAAATTTATCAAAAAATTTTCTCCATATTAGTATAACGCATGAGCGCGGTTTTATCACTATGCTAGACAAACATTCTTAACAAATCTGAATTGAATGGGCTAATATCGTCCTCAAACATAAGAACTTGTATCAGTTTTTTTGCAATCTTAGCAAAGTGTTCTCTTTTTCGTTATACGTTGGGTATAATAAAAGATAACAACGATTATTCATTCTAGGTTGGCGGTTTTTTATGTCGGGCGATTTACTTTTAGGTAAGCAACTTGGTGATTACACCATTCAAACATTATTGGGGCAGGGTGGCATGGCGCGTGTGTATAAGGGCTACGATGCCACATTGCAACGATACGCCGCCGTTAAGGTGGTCGAACCGCGCCTACTCGCTGGTCAGGATGAGAATGAATATCGTGAACGCTTCTTGCGTGAAGCGCGTGCCATTGCTCGCATCAATCACCCTGCGGTGGTGAGTGTGTATCAATTTGGGCAATTGGAAAATTTATATTATATGGCGATGGGTTTTGTTGAAGGCGATGACCTGCGCGAAATCATCAAAGAATATCACCGCCAAAAGACCTATATGTCGTCCAAACAAGTGATGAAGATTATCCGCGATATTGCCGATGCGTTGGATTATTCGCATAAAAATGGCGTGATTCATCGTGATGTGAAGCCGTCCAATATCATGGTCACGGCAGATGGTCATGCTGTCCTCACCGATTTTGGGCTGGCACTCAGCGCCCAAGAAGGCACAATGGGCAACACATTTGGCAGTGTGCATTATATTGCGCCCGAACAAGCCGTTTCATCTGCCCAAGCCGTACCACAAAGCGATTTATACTCGTTAGGTGTGGTGTTATATGAAATGTTGACAGGGCGTGTGCCATTTGAAGATGCCTCTGCGATGAGTGTGGCGCTCAAACACATCAGCGACCCGCCACCCTTGCCCAGTATGTTTAATCCGCGCATTACACCGAATGTCGAAGCCGTTTTGCTAAAGGCATTGGATAAAGACCCGCGTAAACGTCATATTACGGGCAATGCGTTTGCGATGGCGCTGGAAGCGGCATTCATGGCAGATGCGACCGAAGATACAGATGACCTAGAACGCGATAAAACACCAAATAGTGCCGATATGTCGAGTCGGTTGCGTAAACCCGATTCTGCAAAGCCACTAACATCGCCAAATAGACCACCCACCTTATCCAAGTCATCATCTTTGTTGCGCCCTGCTAAGTCCACCGTTGTCACAGAAGATGCGCCAACGGCTAAAGATGTGTTGAACACGGCATTGATTGCCGATAAGGATAAACGTGGGACAACCTCCAAAAAATTAGCACCGGTTCCCGTCCCTAAGCCAGACCGTAAACGGGGTGGGGTAATTGCGCTCGGTTTGGCGATGATAGTATTGCTTGCAATTTTTGGTGTGATGGCGGTTATTTTGGGTAATTCCAATACCCCGGTTATTGAAGATGATGATGTCACTTTGCCAACCCGCATTGCGCTCAATATTGATGGAAACGATGATGTGAACGCAGGTATCGGTGCAAATAATACCCCGCAACGGCGTAATGATGGTGAACTGATTGCCACCCCTACTGATGATAAATCATCGCAATTGGCTACACCCACCCCGCGCGTTGACGCGCTGAATATGGATGAGCCTCAATTGCTTTTATATTATGATGAGCGCATGATTGTGGCATATAATCGTGCATCGGATGATTCTGTGACGCTGGATTTATCGGATTTGACATTTATCCGTGTCTCTGATGGGGTGGCGTTTGAATCGAATGAATGGTTGCGCGTAACCCCGCGTGCCACACGCCTTTCGCAAATGCGAAAAGTGGATTGCTTCCAAGTGATTGACCAAGCGTATACCGCGCTGGATTTGCCTGATTTTTGCCAATTCAATCAGGGCTATATCCGCACGCCACGCTCATTTTGGATGAGCGAAACACAAGGTGATACCTTTGAAGTTCGCCGTGGTGATGAATTATTGGCGACATGCCCTGTAGTGACACCAAACAGCATAACCCCCTTACATTGTGAAGTGAAAATACTCGTCACCAGTTCATGAGGATGGTGTGACGGTTGGAATAATCAGCGTTGTATCTGTATTATTCCCCAGCACGCTCAATATCACCACCAGCACCATGCCCACAATCACGAGTGTGATAATGATGAGCATGAGTGATATGTTGCTGGCTGGTTTAGGTGTTATTTCTCCGCCAATTCGTGCATTTTCCAGCAACCATTTGCGAAAGTGTTCCCCATTTACACGGATTTGATTATGGCTCATTTGGATGATTTCGTCATATAGCAAGCCCCGCAAAGCCGCATTAATGGCGGTTTCATCCAATAAATAATCACTTTTGGCTGACCATGCCGCGATGGTCGTGGTGGTTATTGGGCGCAACGGGTCATCATAAAATAAATCCGCGATTGCCGTCAGGACGAGTTGCTCATCTGGTGTGCGCGATGTCCATATCCCCCAAAAGTCATCCACAGATAGCACATAAACGGCATGATTCAGTGCCTTTATATCGGCATATTTGCCCAATTCATCTTCGTAACGTCCGATGAGGCGCGGTAGTCCGCCTGCCGCCGCATAAATACTGTCTATCATGTCGTTGCCGATACTTGGTTGATGATGACGCAAAATGATTTCACAGCCCAACCGTGATAAATTCCCCAACCGATATTGATGTTTGGTGGTGATGAATGGCATGAACTGACTCATTTTATCTTCATGGTGCGTATCGAGTGCAAATACCATTTGCACATACCCCGAACAGATACCGCGCAGATGGATAAATATATCGGGTAACGAATCTGTCATCAACCGATGGGCATCATCCCACAAAATGAGCAAATAGCGTTGACGCAAAACTTTTGTGACCATCGGCAAAAATCCACCGACAAACCAATCATATCCCGATTCTCCCTCATTCATCGGCACATCTGATAGTGATAACCCATACCAATTTAGCCCATCTAAAATATGCTGACTGAACATGACCCAAAAATGGGTTTCATCATCTATCGTCACGGTTTGAAGCGCCATAAAAATGGGTATGGCATTCTGTGGTGCGGTTTCGATGAGTCCGTGCAAAAATGTTGTTTTGCCAACTGCTTTGCGACCAATCACCACCAACGGCTCATGTGGTGTATTGGCAAGTTGGGCGCGGATTTTTGTGTGCAAGTCATCTCTGCCACTGAGGGGAATATCAGGTTCGTTCATGGGTTGTTTCCTCGTTATCATCGCGGACGACAAGAATGTCGTCTCTACAATCATGCCCAATTTCTGAAAAATTCACAAATTTTACTCGCGTTAGCACAAAAATTCGGCTATAATAAGCATTATAACAGATTCACCTAGAGAGAGAACATTCCCATGATACACAAAACACCCCGCGCCATTGCCTTAGTGGGTATGGCGGGTTCTGGAAAAACGATTTGTGCCAAACATTTAGAATCGCGTGGCTTTTATCAATTCCGATTTGGGAGCATTGTCACCGATGAAGTCACACGGCGCGGGTTGCCCATCAATCCGGATAATGAACGGACGGTGCGCGAAGAATTTCGTGCCAATGAAGGTATGGATGCCATCGCCAAACGCGCTTTGCCACACCTGCAAACCGCACTCCAAACGCATCAGAGCATCATCATAGACGGGTTATATAGCTTTAGCGAATATAAAACACTGCGCCCTATTTTGGGTGATGATATGATACTCATCGCTATTTTTTCGCCTCGCAAAATGCGCCACTCTCGCCTTGCCAACCGCCCCGATAGACCGCTCACCGCGCACGAAGCCGAAATGCGCGATTACGCCGAAATCGAGAATATCGAGAAGGGCGGACCCATCGCCATCGCCGATTATACCTTGATGAATGACGGCACGGCGGATGAATTATTAGCGCGGTTGGACGACCTGTTAAATCAACTGGGAGTGAAGCCCTAAAATATGTTACACTATGTCCGTGCTGGGTGAATCATACCATATCGGATAGTGTAACATGCCAAAAATTTTTATTTCGTACCGCCGTAAAGACAGTTTGCTCCATGCGGGGCGCATTTTTGACCAATTGGCGCTTCAATTTGATAAAAATCAGATGTTTATGGATTTTGCCATCCCAACAGGTGGCGATTTTCCGCAAATTTTGCGCGATGCAGTCGCCAATTGTGATGTGTGTTTGGTGACAAACCCACAGTACTGACAACATATTACAGTGAAAGGTGTTCAGCAAAAATCTTTGCAACAGCCATTGCTGTCTTAGGATCCACTGGTTTATGACTTTTTTTTCTACACAAGGACTAACGC
>JALONZ010000077.1 GCA_025454675.1 Anaerolineae bacterium
CTTAATGTTTGGATTGCCATCCTTGCGCGTCAAAGGCTTCTATCTGGCAATGGCGACCCTCGCCGCCCAAAATATCATCATCTGGGTCATCACCTACCCGCTTGCAAATCTGACGGGCGGGGCAAATGCCATCACACTAGAGCAACACCCTGTGCCATTTTTTGGGTCAGATGCGACAAAATTGGGCATGTATTATATCATCATCCCCTTCGCTGTGTTATCTTTCCTGATTGCACGCAACTTAACGCGCACACGCATCGGGCGGGCATTCATTTCGATTCGGGATAACGACCTCGCCGCCGAATTGTTGGGCATTAATGTGTTCACCTATAAATTGCAAGCCTTCTTCATCAGTTCGATGTATGCAGGCTTGGCGGGTGCGCTGTTCGCCTTCAACAAACAAAGTGTTCAACCCACCGATTTCACCCTTGCCCTATCCATCGAATTATTAGCCATGTTGGTGATTGGTGGCGCAGGCTTCTCATTGGGACCGCTATTCGGTGCGACCTTCATCTTGGTGGTGAATCAGGTCATCGTGCCAGATATTCAACCTGTATTGACCAACTTCTTCTCTGGGATTTTCACCTTCGTGCCTGCGGTACAAATTAGCACCGCCTTCCCACCCTTGATGTTTGGTCTTATCTTGGCGCTATTTTTGGTGTTATTACCAAGAGGCATCGCCTATCAGTGGGAAATATTGAAAATTTCGTGGAAAATCCGACCGTATTCGTATTAAGTTGTACGGATGTGCGTAAGGGCGCAACATGTTGCGCCCTTACAATCTTCATTAATAAATCACTCGCTATCTGGTTGCGGGGCAAATTTGCACCCGCGTGGAATCATGTTATAGTAAAGATTGAAGGAGGCAGTGTATCGCAATAAATCACATCTGTAACACGGTATCACACTTAAAATTTTGTCAACTAATGCAGTATTTTGAAGGAGATTCAAAAAGATATGCGTAAACTTACCTTACTATTCAGCATTTTGGCGCTCATCGCCATTTTCGCCGTCCCAACCGTTGCCCAAGATGAAATGGAAATGCCCGATTTCATCCAACACAGCGAATGTACCGTAGATTTAACCGGTGGTAGTGTCCCCGTCATCCACTTAGGCGATACCAGTGGGTCATATGCCCCCATCACCCAACCCCTGCTCGCAGGTTTAGCCGATGCCGCCGCCTATTTCAATTCAATGGGCGGGATTTGTGGTGCAGAAATTTTGGTGGGTGATGAATATCGTGTGGATACCGGTGGCAACCCCGCCAACGTTGAACCCGGTTATACCCGCTTAAAAGAACTCAGCCCCGATGTGTTGGTGCTGTATTCATCCACCGATTCCGTCACCCTGCGCCCATTCGCCGAAGCTGACCAAATTCCCATCCTCATCAGCGCGGGTTCTATTGCCGGTTTGTATGGTGAAGACGGCATGACCCCCGGTTGGGTGTATGCAACCAACCCACTCTATGCCGACCAATTTGCCATGTTCTGCGAATATATCGCATCCGCACCTGATATGTATCCAGAACCTGTCCTCGCCTATATGGGCTGGGGCGGTCCCGTGGCTGAATTTGGTCTCGCCGCCTATACCGATGAATCGGTTGCTTATTGCACCGAGTTGGGCATCGAAGTATTACCCGCTATCCCCTTCCTGCCCATTGCGACTGTAGATTCGCTCGCGCCACTGGTCAATCAAGCCTATGATGACGGCGCAAATATCATCTATGTCAATGCGTTGGCAACTGGTCCCGTCCGCATCGCCGAAGCGTTGGAACAAGAAGGTTTGCTCAGTGAATTCACCATCGGTTCTGTGAACTGGGGCTTAGATTCATCAGTGGCATTCCTCAGCATGGGTTCACTAAGCGAAGAAAAAGGTTTGCCCGTTGTGGATGGTCTCATCGGCTCCATGCCATTCGGCTGGTGGTCAGAAGTTCAACGCCCCGCCATTCAACTCCTCACCGCCCAAGCCGACCTGAATCAACGCGCCCCAACAGCACGCGGTATTTCCTACATTTTGGGCTGGGCATTGGTGGATACCTATGTCGAAATGTACATCCAAACCGCCAACCGTGTTGGTAGCCTCGATGCCATTGACGGCGTAGCAATCAAAGAAACCATCGAAACAATGGTTTATGAACCACTCGGTTTGTATGCCTTCGATTTTGAAGGTGGTGGACTCCGCGCCCTGCCCGGTAATCGTATCGTGCAAATGCGCTTCTTGAATGCCACTATGGACGGCGTTGCAACCTCTGGTGATGATGCCCTCAAAGTACCCGTTGAAGGTGGCGCAAATTACTTCCCACCCATCATCGTGCCATTGTACCCTGCGGATGGCTCATTCCAAGCCGCCCCCAGCATGTTACCCGGTCAAGATATGTAATTTATCAAACCGTGTAAAAAGCACCCCCATCCCCAACCCTTCCCCCACTTCGTAGAGGAAGGGAGTAAGACAAAAACAGATTTTATCCCCCCTCTCCACGCAATGGGGAGGGGCTAGGGGGTGGGGTGAACGCTTTCAGTTGTTACGATTCAAAAGGATGTTGAATGTCTACATTAACGGTAAACAATATTGAAGTGATTTATAGCAGTGTGATTCAAGTCTTACGCGGGGTATCGTTTGAGGTCAAAGAGGGACAAATTGTGTCGCTACTGGGACCCAACGGCGCGGGAAAATCCACCACACTCAAAGCCATTAGTGGCTTGTTGCGCGGTGAAGTGGGCGAAATTACGCGCGGCAGTGTGATGTGGGGCGATATGAAACTCAATGGGCAATCACCCGAAGAAGTCGTCAGACGCGGGATTGTTCAAGTCATTGAAGGTCGTCCTTTGTTCCGCCATTTGACCGTCGAAGAAAATTTGCACACGGGCGCGATGGCATATGAGGGTGGCAGATATTATAAACGCGATTTGGATATGGTATTTAATTATTTTCCGCGCCTGCGTGATTTGCGTAAGCGGGTGAGCGGGTATTTATCGGGCGGTGAAGGTCAAATGTTGGTGATTGGGCGGGCGCTCCTCGCACATCCCAAACTGATTATGCTGGATGAACCGTCATTAGGGCTTGCGCCCATGCTTGTCAAAGAAATTTTTAGAATTATTAGTGAAATCAGACAACAATCGGGTGTTTCGGTGTTATTGGTCGAACAAAACGCCCGTGCCGCATTAGAACTCGCTGACCATGGCTATGTCATGGAAAATGGGCGCATCGTCCTCGATGGACCCGCCGCTCAATTGCGTGAAAATGAAGATATTAAAGAATTTTATTTGGGACTCAATACTTCTGGTGAACGAAAAAGTTACCGCAACATCAAACATTATAAGCGGCGCAAGCGTTGGTTAGGTTGATTATATCAGTGTAGGGGCGCAACATGTTTGCGCCCCTACTGTTTTGACTTTTACAATAAAATAAGGAGCATGTATGTCATCATTTGATACTCGTATTCGGGAGTTGGTCGCTCATGCCTATGCCAATTCACCCGCCATCAAACACATTTTTGATACCGCAGGGGTTAGCCCAAATGATATTCAAAACACATCCGACTTAACCAAATTGCCCATTACCAGCAAAGACTCTCTGGTCGCCATGCACCAAGCCAATCCCCCCTTCGGCGGATTTTTGACCATCCCGATTGACGATTTGCACCGCATCTACATCTCACCCGGTCCCATTTATGACCCGCAACCCCTCAATCCTGATGCGATTGTGCATAACCTCGCGCCATTTCAATATGTTGGGTTTGGGCGCGGTGATAGAGTATTAAACACCTTTATGTATCACCTCACCCCCGCGGGCTTGTTACTGGATGAAGCATTGCGTGCGTGCGGGGCAACCGTCATCCCTGCGGGACCGGGCAATACCGAACTTCAAATCATGATGATGGGCGCACTCAATATCACCGGATTTGTTGGTCAACCCAGTTATTTAGAGACCATCCTCGAAAAAGCAACCGAGATGGGCTTCCCCAAAGAGATGATTACCATCAAAAAGGCATTATTCTCTGCCGAAATTTATACACCCAAACAACAAGCCAAATTTGAAGGCGAATATGGCATGAAAACCACATCTGCCTATGGCACAGCCGACTTGGGGTTTTTAGGCTATTCGCGTTCAGGCACAAACGGATTTAGCCTCGTAGAATCGGTGTATGTGGAAATTGTAGACCCCGAAACAGGTCAAACCATGCCCGATGGCGAAAAAGGCGAAGTGGTTGTGACCACATTCAACAAAGCCTATCCCCTCATTCGTTTTGGCACGGGCGATTTAGGCGCACTCGACCCCAACCCACCCCACAGCGCCCAACACCTGATGGGATTATTTGGACGCAGTGGCGAGGCGGTTAAAGTGCGTGGCATGTTCCTCCATCCGAATCAATTATTAGCGGCAAAAAGCCAATTCCCACAAATTAAGCGGATGCAAGCCGTCATCACCCGCCCAGAAAATAAAGATTATGTCACCATTCGCGTGCAATTGAATGATGGCGTAGATGCAGGTGATTTAGCCGACCAGCTAAAAACATTGGCACAACAAGCCGTGCGCCTGCGTGTGGATGAAGTCGTGTTTGTGGGCGATGGGGTGATTGCACCCGGTGGTCGTACCGTGGTGGATGAGCGCAAATGGGATTAAAAAGGGTCATAAAGGGGTAAGACTAGCTTATCTCAGCGCGTCTGATAAAATGGCGGTAACGCGAATAAATGCGTTGTTCGCCTTTTTTTATTTTTATCCAACATCGCAAAGGTTTTAGATGAAAACGTCTGCTTGGGCATCGTTCTGGCTGGTGGGTATCATTTGGGGGTCATCGTTTTTGCTGATTCGAGTGGGGGTGTCGGGCGTATCCGCGACACAAGTCGTCTTTACACGTACCATCATCGCCGCCATCGGACTCAGTTTATTGGCGTATTCGCGCGGGTTACGCTTCCCCAAAGAGTTATCCGTCATTCGGGCGCTCATTATTTTGGGCATATTCAATGTCGCTGTCCCCTACACGCTCATTTCGATGGGTGAACAAGTCATCTCCAGTGGCATGGCGGCAGTTTTACAAGCCACCGCCGCCTTATTCGGGTTGGTCATCGCTCATTTTGCCTTTGCAGATGAACGCATCACACGGCGCAAATTATTGGGGTTAGCAGTCGGTTTTACGGGTGTATTTTTGTTGTCCGCAGATGCCATTAACCCCACTAGCCCCTACTCTAGCCCATTATTATCACTCGCATTCTCACAAATCGTCATCACCGATGAAATTGGCGGGTTGAATATTCACTTTTTACTAGGGCAACTAGCTATCGTCCTCGCATCCTTGTGTTATGCGGGTTCAACCACATTCAGCCGTAAAGTGATGTCTAAAAATCGAATTCCGCCCCTCATCACATCCGCCTCGACCTTCATCGTGGGGTCAACTGTCGGATTCATCTTCATGATAATCGAACCCCTCTTAGGCGGACGCGGATTTACACCCTATACCGACCTGAATAGTGATGTGTTAGGCGCTATTTTGGGGTTGGGCTTCGTGAATACCTTTATCGCCTATATGTTTTTCTATTTCATCATCCAAGAATTGGGTGCATTCCGCGCCACGATGGTGACATATGTCGTGCCTGCGGTCGGTCTCATTTTAGGGTGGCTTGTTTTGGGGGAACGCATCAGCGCGACCATGTTCATCGGCGCATCATTCATCTTTTTGGGGATTGGCATCATCAACATCAAACTTAAATTGCTATTCAAACCCAAAAATCAGTTTATACCTGCCAAAGTAGGTGTGTAACGGTGGCGGACATACGCGGATAAATCCGCTAGTCCGCCATTACACCTCATAGATTATGTAAGGGACGACTAGCGTGAAGCGCGTATGTCGTCCCAAAATGGTAATCATTATTTTCATCACACCAGAAAGGATTTTTATACATGCCACACATCACATTTGACCATTACGTCCGTTATGATGAACTGACTGCCACACTCAAAGCCTTTGCAGATGAGTTTCCGCAATTGGTCAAACTCGAAAGCATCGGCAAAAGTTATGAGGGGCGTGATATTTGGCTCGTCACCGTCACCAATACGCAAACAGGCAATGCCGATGATAAACCCGCAATTTGGGCAGATGCCAATATCCACGCCACCGAAGTTTCACCGACCACCGCCACCTTATATTTGCTCAATAAATTGACGAGTGAATACGGAAAAAATGCGGATGTCACCCGCGCATTGGATACGCGCACATTTTATATTTGCCCGCGCGTCAATCCGGATGGGGCAGAATTGGCGCTGGCAGATAAACCACGCTTTTTGCGGTCTAGCACCCGTCCCTACCCCTACCCCGAAGAAGATTTAGAGGGTTTGGTCAATGAAGATATTGATGGGGATGGGCGCGTATTGGTTATGCGGATAAAAGACCCTAACGGTGGATGGAAACAACACCCCGATGAACCGCGCTTGCTCACACGGCGCGACCCCGCCGAAACCGGTGGCACATATTATCGGCTCATCCGTGAGGGGTATATCGAAAATTATGATGGTGTGACCATCCGCCCCAAACGCAATATCGAAGGGCTTGACCTGAATCGCAATTTCCCCGCCAATTGGCGACAAGAGGTACAACAATATGGCGCGGGGGACTATCCCACATCCGAGCCAGAAGTGAAGGCGATTGTAGATTTCATCATCAAGCACAAAAATATCACGGGGGGCATCACCTTCCATACATGGAGTGGCGTATTGCTCCGTCCCTATGGCACACTATCCGATGATAATTTCCCAGTCGAAGATTTGCGGATTTATAAGCGTGTTGGCGAAAAAGGCACGCAACTCACAGGCTATCCTGCGGTTTCCGTGTTCCACGACTTCAAGTATCATCCCAAAGAGGTCATTACAGGGGTATTTGATGATTGGCTTTATGACCATCTGGGCATTTTTGGCTGGACGGTCGAAATTTGGAGTCCACAACGGCAAGCAGGCATCACTGATTATAAATATATCGAGTGGTATAATGAACACCCACATGAAGATGACCTCAAAATGCTCAAATGGAGCGATGAGATATTAGGTGGGAAAGGTTATGTGGATTGGTATCCATTCACCCATCCGCAATTGGGCGAGGTCGAATTGGGCGGTTGGGATATGATGTATGCGTGGCGCAATCCCCCACCCCATTTACTGGAAAAAGAAATTGCACCATTCAGCGATTGGCTGATATGGCAGGCACTCATCTCGCCAAAACTCGAATTATATGAGGCAAAAGTCACCAAATTGAGCGAGGGCGTGTATAACATCCGCATGGTTGTGCATAATACGGGTTGGTTGCCGACACAAGTCTCATCCAAAGCGGTGGAAAAGAAAGCCGTGCGCGGGGTGATATTTGAAATGAAGATGCCAGTCGGGTTAACCCTCACCAGTGGCAAATTGCGCCAAGAAGTGGGTCAATTGGCTGGATTTTCCAATACGCCCACCAGCCCCAGCCCATGGACAGTCGGCGCAAATACCGATGACCGTGTGAAATATGAATGGGTTATCAGTGGTGCAAGTGCGGGGACAGAACTTGAGATTATTGCGCGTCATGAACGTGCGGGGATTGTGCGCCATACGGTGACATTAGAATAAGATATTAGCCCCACCCCCCTAACCCCCTCCCCACTACGTGGCTATGCCTTACCCACATCTTGGAGAGGGGGTTGAAATAATCTCCATGTGGCGACAATATCCTGCAAACGCATCCAGCCCTGCCAGAGTGTTTTGAC
>JALONZ010000078.1 GCA_025454675.1 Anaerolineae bacterium
AGGTGGTACGGTTGGCGAATGAACGCGGGATTGGCTTAACCAAAGTGCCACTGGCGGATTTGCAGGGATTATCGGCGTTATTTGATGCGGATGTGGCGGAATGGCTGACATTTGAAAAATCGGTGGCACGGCGGGCAAATTTTGGTGGGACTGCGCCAAATGCAGTGCGAGAGCAAATTGAAATTGCCCAAAGTTGGATAGAATCTCAGCATTGGGGAGCCAATAAATCATAAAACTTTAGCGACAATGCACAAAGGATTCTGGTTAACCTATATGAACTTTTACCAAAACCGTGATTTTTGTCACAAACCAGTTGACAGACGGGCAAAAGATGGATAATCTTAAAAACAGTATGCGGTGATATTTATTCAACTGAGTAGATAGTTAGCGATGAAAAAACTAGCGCCAAAAACCCTTAGCATCATCCTCATTAGCCTTATTGTACTCGTCCTTATCATTAAGAACGAGCGTTAGTGCTTGGGTGGGTTTTTCTGGTAGATAGACACAGACAAAACTGAGATGGAACAAGACCTCCCAAGCACTTTAGGGGGGTCTTGTGTTTTATCGGCAAAAAATTTTTTGAATAACACTTTAAGAAAGGTTGAATCATGAACGCGAAGTATATTTGGCACAACGGCGAATACATAGACTGGGAGAAAGCGACGGTTCATGTTACGGCGCACGCGATTCATTACGGGTCGAGTGTATTTGAAGGGATTCGGGCATATGCAACAGATAATGGGGCGGCGGTATTTCGGCTACAAGACCACACCAAACGCCTGCTGATGAGTTCTAAAATTGCCAAAATTGAGCAACCGTATACTGCCGAGCAGATGGATGAGGCGATTGTGGAACTCATTCGCATGAATGGGCATGAATCGTGTTATATCCGTCCGGTTGTATTTCGGGGTGCGGGCGCGTTGGGGCTTGAGGGGCGTGGGCGCACACCCACCGAAGTCTATGTCCTGACGCTGGATTGGGGGCGGTACTTGGGGAATGAAGGGGTGGAAAAAGGGGTAGATGCGGCGGTTAGCTCTTGGCGACGTGGCGCACCCGATTCAACGGCATCACTGGCGAAAATTGGTGGGCAATATGTGAATAGCATGTTTGTCTCCATGGAAGCGCATGATAACGGGTATGCCGAAGGGATTGCGTTGGATATTCACGGTTATGTGAGCGAGGGTCCTGGCGAAAATATCTTTGTGGTCTATAACAATGTGGTGTATACGCCTAGCATTTGGTCATCTATTTTGGCGGGCATCACACGCGATACGGTGATTACTTTGCTGAAAGAGGGTGGTTATGAAGTGCGATATGAGCCGATTGCGCGTGAGATGTTGTATATGGCGGACGAAATTTTCTTCACGGGGACGGCGGCAGAAGTGACCCCGGTGCGCTCGGTGGATAAGTTGCCTGTGGGTAGTGGGACACGCGGACCGGTTACAAAGCAAGTTCAAGACCAATTTTTTGGCATAACCAGTGGCAAATTAGCAGATAAACACGGGTGGTTGACCTACGTGCAACAAAAAACACCTGTGGGTGATTAATTGTGAAGATGACTTCTCATTCATGAGATAAGGAGCTGATGCAATATGTTATTAAGTGGTTCAGAAATTGTGATGGAATGTTTGTTACGTGAAGGTGTGGATGTGATTTTTGGGTATCCGGGTGGGGCAATTTTGCCGACTTATGATGCCATGACGAAATATCCACAAATTCATCATGTGTTGGTGCGTCATGAACAAGGTGCATCGCACATGGCGGATGGTTATGCTCGTGCTACGGGGCGGGTGGGGGTGTGTATTGCCACCAGTGGACCTGGCGCTACGAATTTGGTCACTGGTTTGGCAACGGCGATGATGGATTCTGTGCCGATTGTTGCGATTACGGGTCAAGTTCCCCGCGCGGCAATCGGCACAGATGCTTTTCAGGAGACGGATGTTACTGGGGTAACGATTCCTGTCACCAAGCATAACTATCTGATTTCTGATATTCATGAATTGGCATATTGCATCAAAGAGGCTTTTTACATTGCGCGGACGGGTCGGCAAGGACCGGTTTTGATAGACATCCCGAAAGATGTTCAGAACGAAAAAATTGAATTTGTGTATCCTGAAGGCGAAATTCGCTTACCCGGTTATCGTCCGCCAACATCGGCAAATGAAAGTGATGTTTTTGCGGCGCGTGACCTGATTAATAATGCCAAACGCCCGATTATTTTGGCGGGGCATGGCATTATGATGTCTGGGGCGATGCAACAACTGCGCGAATTATCGGAACGGGCGCAAATTCCCGTTACACTCACATTATTGGGTAAGGGTGCAATGCCAGAAGACCATCCGTTATGTGTTGGGATGATGGGGATGCACGGGAATGCCGCCAGTAACCATGCGATTCAAGAATCGGATTTGATTATTGCGTTGGGGATGCGGTTTGATGACCGCGTGACGGGTAATTTGAAAACCTATGCGCCACATGCGAAGAAAATTCATGTGGATATTGACCCGTCTGAAATCCATAAAAATGTGAAGGTGGATGTTGGGATTGCGGGTGATTTGCGGACGGTGTTAAATCAGGTGTTGCCCGGTGTGAATGGGAATACCCATCCTGAATGGTTAAATCGGATTCGGGATTGGCAAGAAGATTCGAGTGAACGCGATATTTTGTCGAATTATGAAGGTGATAAGTTATTAGCCCCGCAAGTGATTAACGATTTGTGGCGATTCACCGATGGCGAGGCGATTACTGTGACGGATGTGGGGCAACATCAAATGATTGAAGCCCAGTATTATCCGCATCGGCGACCCGCTACGATGTTGACCAGTGGTGGGCTTGGGACGATGGGCTTTGGATTCCCTGCGGCGATTGGCGCGAAATTTGGGAGACCTGATGAACCTGTATGGGCAATTGTGGGTGATGGTGGCTTCCAGATGACGATGTGTGAGATGGCAACAGCTGTTCAGGAACGGATAGATGTGAAAATTGCCATCATCAACAATGGATTTTTGGGCATGGTGCGCCAATGGCAAGAATTTTTCTATGAAGAACGGTATCATGCCACGCCGATGGTGAACCCCGATTTTTGTAAATTAGCTGAAGCCTTTGGTATTCCGAATATGCGCGTGACACAACGCGACCAAATTCAAGAAGCAGTGGAATTTGCCAATAGCATCAAGGGACCTGTGTTGATTGAATTTGTGGTTGAAAAAGAAGAAATTGTGTATCCGATGGTGCCAGCAGGTGCCGATTTAGATAAGATGATTCGCCGTCCAAAAAAAGGGGAGCAATAAGCCATGCCGAATAATACATCAAAACAAGTGGTTGTCGCATTAGTTGAAAATAAACCCGGTGTCTTGAATCGGGTGGCAAGTTTGTTCCGTCGGCGGAATTATAACGTAGATAGTTTGACAGTGGGACGGACGCATAAAAGCCATGTATCGCGCATGACGATTGTGGTGGATGTGGCGCGGACGGATGCGCGTCAAATTGTATCGAATTTGTATAAACTGGTGAATGTGATTGATGTGAAGGCACTCACAGGTGAGCCTCATGTGAGCCGCGATTTGGCGCTCATAAAAGTTCGCACGGATGATGTGGAATCACGTAATGCGGTGACAGAAGTATGTGAACGCTATCCCGCACGGATTGTTGACATCGGCGTAAAATATGCCATTGTCGAGATTACTGCCCAAGAGGATTTGGTGGAAAAATTAATTGATGAATTGCGTCCCATCGGCATTGTGGAACTTGTTCGCACGGGGGTTGTGGCAATGGGGCGGGGTGTTCGTATTTTGGATACGGAGTATGAACCGATTAATCATCACCAAACGGCAGGTGATTTGGAACGCTACGGCGTATAGGATATGGTGTTTTGCATGGGATGAGCCAAAAATGTGCGCTCATCCCATATAAACCAATTTAATGGATAAAAATCAATACAGAGGGAAAACGCAACAATGGCAAAACTTTTCTATGATAAAGACGCGGATATTGCTCTGCTGAATGGTAAGACATTGGCGGTCATTGGGTATGGGAGTCAGGGACATGCACATGCGTTGAACGCCAAAAATAGTGGTGTGAATGTGGTGATTGGGTTGCATGAAGGTAGTAAGAGTCGAGCAAAAGCCCAAGCCGATGGCTTAGAAGTGTTATCGGTGGCGGATGCGGCGAAAGTTGCCGATGTTATTATGATTCTCACACCCGATACGAATCAGGCGGAGGTGTATGCTGACCATATCGCGCCTAATATCAAGGCGGGGGCAATGTTGATGTTTGCACATGGGTTTAATATCCACTTTAAGCAAATTGTGCCACCAGCGAATATTGATGTAACCATGATTGCACCCAAAGGACCTGGTCATCGGTTACGTGAGGTGTATGTGGATGGGGCTGGTATCCCCGGATTGATTGCTGTGGCACAAGATGCAACTGGTCAAGCCCATGCGTTGGCGTTGGCATATGCAAAAGCGATTGGATGTACCCGCGCGGGTGTGATTGAAACCACATTCAAAGAGGAAACCGAAACCGATTTGTTTGGTGAACAAGCGGTGTTGTGTGGTGGTGTGACTGCATTGGTACGCGCCAGTTTCGAGACCTTGGTCAAAGCAGGGTATCAACCCGAAATTGCCTATTTTGAATGTATGCACGAATTGAAATTGATTGTTGACCTGTTGTATCAGGGTGGTCTGAGCTATATGTGGTATAGCGTGAGTGATACGGCAGAATATGGTGGGTATGTGACAGGCGATTTGATTGAGGGTTTGGTCAAAGAAGAAATGTCTGGTGTGTTGCAACGCATTCAGGACGGGACATTTGCGAATAACTGGATTGCAGAAAATAAGGCAGGTCGCCCCAACTTTAAGCCACGTCGGGCGGGTGAACATGACTTGTTACTAGAAAAAGTTGGTTCTGAATTGCGCGATATGATGCCATTCTTGAACGCCAAGCGAATCAAACAAACTGATTAATCAGCATCTACATGTGAGGAGAAGAGGACAATGACTAGGCGAGTATATGACCCCAACCGCGTGATATTTTTCGATACAACGTTGCGTGATGGTGAACAGAGTCCGGGTGCAACGCTTACGAGTGCCGAAAAATTAGAAATTGCCCGTCAATTGGCGCGGTTGGGGGTAGATGTGATTGAGGCGGGGTTTCCCGCCGCATCGCCTGATGATTTGGCGGCGGTGCAACGGATTGCGCGGGAGGTGGGCGGTACAGATGATTCGCCCACCATCTGCGGATTGGCGCGGGCGGTTGAAGGTGACATTCGTACATGTTGGGAAGGGGTAAAAGATGCCAAACACCCCCGTATTCATACCTTTTTGGGGACATCGGATATTCATCTGAAATATCAAACAGGATTGAGTCGGGAACAGGCGTTAGAAGTCATCCGCAAGGCGGTCACATTGGCGCGGAGTTTGTGCGATGATGTGGAATTTAGCCCGATGGACGCGGGACGCACGGATATTGAATTTTTGATTCAGGTATGTGCGGTGGCGGTAGAATGTGGCGCGACTACGCTGAATATTCCCGACACAGTGGGTTATGTTGCCCCAGAAGAATGGCGCGAGACGATTGCGACACTCATCGCCGAAACACCGGGTGCGGGTGTTGGCAGTGGGGTTGTGTGGTCAATTCATTGTCATAACGATTTGGGACTGGCAACGGCGAATACATTGGCGGGGGTGCTGGCAGGGGCGCGTCAGGTGGAAGTGACTATCAATGGCATTGGAGAACGCGCAGGTAACACCAGCCTTGAAGAAGTGGCGATGGCATTGCATACGCGCCCACAATTTTATAATTTGCAGACAGGCATTAATACGCGCGAAATTATGAAAACCAGCCGTATGGTGAGCAATTATACTGGGATGATGGTACAGCCGAATAAGGCGGTTGTTGGGGCAAATGCGTTTGCACATGAGGCGGGGATTCATCAGGATGGTGTTCTTAAACATCATAGCACCTACGAAATTATGACCCCCGAAGCAGTTGGCTTGACCCAAAGTCGGTTGGTATTGGGCAAGCATAGCGGACGGCACGCGCTAAAAGTGCGGTTGAGCGAATTGGGGTATGAAGTTGATGGTGATGCGCTGAATCAGGTATTTGCGCGGTTCAAAGATTTGGCAGATGCCAAGAAAAATGTCACTGATGCCGATTTGGAAGCATTGATGGCGGATGAATTTAATAAGCCACAAGAAATTTTTACGTTAGTGGACATTCAGGTCACATGTGGGACGATGGGAATGCCGACAGCTACCGCAAAACTTTATAATGCAAAAGGTGAGGAATTGATTCATGCGGCGGTTGGTGTTGGTCCCGTGGATGCGTGTTTCCGTGCGCTGGATGCGATTATTAGTCCACCGAAAAATGTGCTGGTGGAATATGCGGTGCATAGCGTGACAGAAGGCATTGATGCGCTCGGTGAAGTGACTGTGCGAATTGAATCGGGCGGAAAGACCTTCGGTGGATATGGCGCGGATGGTGATGTTATCGTAGCGAGTGTGAAGGCATACTTGGCGGCGCTGAATCGCATGTTGGTGATTGTTGGTTATGGTGATGTCAAGCCCGAAGGGGATGCGGCAACGGTTGGCGTTGCCAGTAAATAACAGATGGAATCGGTAAAAGGATAAGGGATTTTGTGACAATGGCTCAAACACTGTTTGAAAAAGTATGGAATCAACACTTGGTTAAGCCCCAAACGGCAGATACGCCTGCCGTGTTGTATATTGATTTGCATCTCATTCATGAGGTGACATCGCCGCAAGCCTTCACGGTTTTGCGGGAACGTGGGTTAAAAGTGCGCCGTCCAGATAGGACATTGGCAACGATGGATCATAGCACGCCGACCACGCCACGTAATGCACAAGGGCTTATCCCTGTAGTGGATGCACAGGCGTTGTTTCAATTGGATTTTCTGACCAAAAATTGCCAAGAATTTGGCATCCCGTTGTATTCGCTGGGTACAGAAAATCAGGGGATTGTGCATGTGATTGGTCCCGAACAAGGGCTGACACAACCCGGTATGACAATTGTGTGTGGGGATAGTCATACCAGCACGCATGGCGCGTTTGGCGCATTGGCGTTTGGCATCGGTACAAGTGAAGTTGGGCATGTTTTGGCGACACAATGCTTGATGCAAAATGTTCCCCAAACGATGGCGATTCGTGTAGATGGTCAATTGCATGAGGGCGTGACGGCTAAAGATATTATCCTTGCTATCATCGCAAAAATTGGCGTGGGCGGTGGTACTGGGTATGTGTTGGAATATCTGGGGTCTGCACTTCGTGCGGTGGGTATGGAAGGGCGGATGACCATTTGCAATATGTCTATTGAAGGTGGGGCGCGTGCGGGTATGGTTGCGCCAGATGAGACGACATTCGATTATATTGCGGGTCGTCCATTTGCACCAAAGGGTAAGGCATGGGATAACGCGGTGGCGGGATGGCGCAAATTGCCAAGCGATGAGGGCGCGAGCTATGATGCCGAAGTTGTACTTAATGCGAATGACCTTGTGCCGATGATTACCTACGGGACGAATCCCGGTATGGGGATGAAAATCACGGATAATGTGCCAAATCCAGCCGATTTGAATGATGTGAGCGCGAAAATGGCGTTGGATAAAGCCCTGACTTATATGGG
>JALONZ010000079.1 GCA_025454675.1 Anaerolineae bacterium
AGATGGTCATACTGTAGATGTCATCACGGTTGAGGCAAATCAAATTCGTGCGGTCAATCCGCGTGATGTGTTACATGCCCGTGAGCGAAGCGCATCATAACACAGGTGTATCCACAATAAAAACACGGAAAAACATCATATCCGATTGGTTGCAATTGGCACTATGTAGATTTATGTAGATTTTTGTAGAATTAGACTGATATTTTTATCTTTGCCAAAAGGGATATGAGATATGCTTAGTTCAAACTCCTCAAGAATCGGTGTAGTGATTGGTCAATTGGGAACACCCGATGCCCCCACCCCACAAGCACTTCGGCGTTATTTGCGCCAATTTTTATCGGATATGCGCGTGATTGATTATAGCCCGTTCATCTGGCAACCCATTTTACGTGGGATTATTTTACGTGTGCGTCCGCGCAAATCTGCCAAACTGTATGCACGCATCTGGATGGATGAAGGTTCACCGTTATTGGTGTATTCGCAACGCCAAACCGAATTGCTCCAAGCCTGTTTGGGAGACGACTTTCGGGTCATTTTGGGGATGCGCTATTGCAATCCCAGCATCGAAAGCGCATTTGCCACGTTGGAATCGTAATGCATAGACCGCATCGTGGTGTTGCCCATGTTCCCGCAATTTTCATGTACCACCACCGCTTCGATTTATGACGCGGTGTATCAAAGCGCGGCGGGGCGACGTTGCCCACTCTTTCATGACCGCAAGCGTGATATACCCACGTTGCGCTTCATACCCCCCTACTATGACCATCCCGCCTATATCCATGCGCTTAAAGCCCATCTGACCGCGCAAATCTCCCAAGCCGAAACCCCACCCGATAAAATCATCATCAGTTTTCATGGCATCCCCAAACGCTACATCGAAACAGGCGACCCCTACCGCGCCCAGTGTGAGCGCACCGCCCAACTTTTGGCACAAGCCATGAATTGGCGTGATGACCAGTGGACACTCGGATTTCAATCGCGGTTTGGTCCCGAAAAATGGCTTGAACCCTATACTGACGAGATTTTAGAGGGGTTGCATCATGCAGGTGTGGAACATCCGATGATATTTTCACCCGGATTTGTGACCGATTGCCTCGAAACATTAGATGAACTGGGCAATGAGGGACGTGAACAATTCGCAGAGGGCGGTGGCAACCCCGAAAATTTCAAATTTATAGCCTGTTTGAATGAAAACCGCGATTGGATAGATGCAATGGCGGGTCTAGTCCGTCTGCATAGCGCCAATTTATGAAAAATTTCCGAAAAATCATTCACAGTTTTTTATAATTTACGGAAAATTTCATAAATTCACCTATAATGATAAAAACTGTTCACCGAATAGGAAAAAATTATGAAATTTGGGATGCGTATTATTGGACTGGCAATCATTATTATGACAATGGTCTTGGGTATTTCAGCCCAAACCCCAACCGCAGATGACCTGTATCAAACAGGTGTACTGGCATATTGGCGTACTGATGATGCGCTGGCGATGGAATCACTGAGTCAGGCGATTGAACTGAATCCGGAATTTGCGCCAGCTTATGCCTTTAGAGGGGCATTGCACCGCGCACTCAATAACATGACCGCCGCCCAAGCCGATTTTGATAGTGCGCTTGCGCTTGACCCCAATTTAGCCATCGCCTATGCGTTGCGCTCACGCATGAATTACAATCTCAATCGTTTAGATGAAGCATGGGCAGATGTGGATATGGCGCGTCAATTGGCACCCGATGAACCACTGGTGTATATGAGTCGGGGCATGTTGCACCTCCTCACCGATAATGTGAATAAAGCCATCCTCGATTTTAGCGCCGCCATCGAACTTAACCCCAATTTCGCTCCAGCTTATAATAATCGTGGCTTGGCGCATGAATTTTTATTTGATTATCCCTCTGCCAAAGATGATTACACCCGCGCCATCGAACTTGACCCCTCATATGTTGTCCCCCTCATCAATCGCGGCACAGTCCAAAATATTATCGGCGAGTTTGACGGTGCGGTCGAAAGTTGTACATGAGCCATCAGCTTGCGCCCAACCGATGATACCTTATTTGCCACTCGTGCCAATTCTTATATCGGCTTGCGTGATGCCGAAAACGCCATCACCGATTTGACAAGCGCCATTGAACTGGCACCGGATAATGGTGAATATTATTTCCGCCGTTCACGCCTCTATGAAGCCCTATCTATCATTGATAAACGTCGCGCATCAGAACTCGGTTTCACTGCCCCCTGATATAATAACCATCCATCCAAAATAATCTCCAGAATCCTCATAAATATGGTTTTTTTATGAGGATTATTACAATTTCTTTACTATCACCATAATTAATTGGATTTTAACTTATCACCGATATATCATCACCATCCTTATAGGCGACATGCACTTTGGGGAATATATACCCATGAAATTACCAAAATACGCTATAAAATTGGTTGTCACCTTATCCTTTCTGATGATACCCCTACTCAGTAGCAACCTTGTCTTCGCACACCCCACCATCCCCCAACAATCTGCTACATCTCAACAAGTAACCAATGGTGTCAGAAACACCACCACAAACGAAACATTCAACACCATACAAGATGCCATATATGACCCAGAAACCCTAGATGGTCATACACTCACGGTTGCACCGGGTATTTATAACGAGTCCGTTTATATCACCAAGCAACTGACCATTTTGGGCGCAAATGCGGGCGTGAATCCAAACACAAGCGGACGCATCCCATCAGACCCAGTAACAGAAAGCATCATCCGCCCACCCATTGCTGGCTATGCTTTTGTAAATGGGTCTGGCGATATTGATGAATTTGGTGGTCCTGCGGTTCTATATCCACTTGCCAACAACATCATCATTGATGGGTTCACGATAGATGGAGATGCACCCAGCACCATTGACCCCAACGGGTTTGTTTTACTTGATGGTGAGCGCGTTGATGCGTCTTACGGGGTATTTGGTGGTGGAAATAACATCACCATTCAAAACAACATCTTCACCAACATTTCTGGCGCTGGTGTTTGGTTATTTTTGCCGGGCTATGGTCTCGTCACCCAAAATCGTTTTATCAACCTCGATGCACCCAGAGGGCTTGGTGGACTCACCACGGATAATTTTTATGCGGATGTGACAAATAATGTGGTTGACGAAGTAACAACGGGTTGGCAAACAGATAGAATGACACTTGCTAACACCAACCCTGCCAATCCGCGCATTTTAATTGCCAATAATGACTTCACGGTCAACAATATGGGCATTTTTATCAATCGGCATTCGGGCGCATCCCCCGATTACACCATCAGCAACAATATCATCCGTTCAGATACCAGAACATCGGGCAATTTGCGCGGGATGCAAATTTTTGCGATTCAAAACACAGTTTATATTGATTTCAATAACAACATCGTTCAAGGCACGCCAGCCGTTCCTTTTGATATCGGGGTCAGTGTTTGGAATGTACCGACCACAAACTTTGTGACCATCACCAACTTGCTGGTAGATTATGCCGTTATCGGGGTAAATATGCAGGATTGTAATCGGCAATTTGGTCAAGCCGACCCCATCAGTAACTTGATTATCAATAATGCAGAAATCCGCAATACCAGTAATGTCGGGTTGCGTGTGATTGACAGCTTTTTTGCGGGTAGACCAACCGCCAGAACGAATGATAATCAAGCCTGTTCACAATCAGGCGCGAGTGGTGCTGGATTACCATCTGCATCTGTAACAATGGTCGCATCGGACATCAATTTCAATAACAATGCGGGTTTAGCCGCCATTCACATTACGACCGACCCACTCGACCCACAAGGGGCGCTCAATGACCCGCAATTGATTATCAGTGATAGCACCATCACAGGCGGGACAACTACCCAACAAATTTTATTGGATGGTAATGGTCGCATAGAACTGATTTCGTCATTCCTCAATGGCAACAATAACAACATCATCGGCATGACGGTGAACAGCCCCAATAATTTCTTTGCGATTGAGACCAGCCATATTTACAATCACCGTCCCAATAATGGCGTGGTCATCAATCAAACCGGTAGCGATATTCGCATCAACAATTCGTGTTTGTATAACAACGCGTTTGGGGTGCAAAATAATTCGGGGGTACTCATTGATGCGACTAACAATTGGTGGGGCAATGTAACGGGTCCCTCAACCACAGGGGTGGACGCATTCCGTGATGCAGTGAGCGCAAATGTGGATTTTACGGGCTTTTTAACATCCCAACCCACTGTCGCAGGGGTTTTATGTCCAGTATTTAACCAACCACCCGCAACAACGCCAGAACCCACACCCGCCACACCACCAAGCGGATTGACACCCCCACAATTAGGTGTCACCCAATTGCCCGCAACCGGTGAAACACCCTTATGGGCGGTGTATCTACGTCAAATTTTACAATGGATGGGCTTCCCACTTCCATAAATTGGTAGAGGCGCGGAAATGCGCCTCTATTTTTTTGCTTTAAGTTCATCATCATGAATCGCTATATCGGTGGATTGCAATATCGCATACACCAATTCATCATATCGGCTATGGGCGCGATTGGTAATGGCAATAATCGGCTGGCGCTTTTCGCCCGCAAAAAATCCGCCGATGCGATACATCCACGACAATTTCGGGATGGTGAGCATAATCCCGTTTGCAGGCGCATATTTTACCCGCCCCACCGCAATTCTGCGCGTCACTTCGGCATCAGACGGTGGCAATAATGGATAAGGCTTGACGGCGGTAATATCCGCCCATTTGACAGTCTGCTTTTTCCAGAAAATCGGCTTGAGTGTGAATCCATTCGCATCTATCTGAATAGTCGGCGCGATAACAGTAGTCATCAGCAATGGCAATGTGAGCAACAATGAAAAAACAATCGCCAAAAAGAAGAGTGTGCCACCCGCCAACCCTAAAAAAAATTGAAATGGTATGCTGATGACAAGTAAGGCAACACCGAGCATCGCAACCCCTTGCGATACTCGGTCAGTGAGTGGTCTGGGATGTGTATGGATGCTTGGTTTCATCGTCCAAATCCGGGTACGGGTTGGTCGAAGGGTTGCAACCATCCATTCGGGCGCGGACCTTCATACACCCAGCCTATCGCGGGGATATTCGACATCACGCGCACTTGCCACCACACATAAAATCCGTCACAAACGGGTCCGCCGATGATTTCGACAGGCACAGCATCCAATAAGACGAATAACACTTCCCCATTTTCGGATGGTGTGGCGCGTAAATTTTTGGGTGCGCTATCTTCATAACGAAGCCGTGCCTTATCGCCAATCACAAACGGCATAATCGGTGGCAAACATTGGAACACAGAGGTCGCTTCTGCCAGATAAGTGCGTTGTGCTTCGCGGTTGGCTTCTGCCATCCAACCTTCATAAATCACACCCAACACTTCCACCTGAATTTCGCGCCAATTATACCCATCGGCACAGGTCGCCTCATCGCTCAAGATAAGGGCTTGCGTGCCTGCTTGCGCCACCGTCACCACCAAGCCGCTGATGCTGGGAATATCGCGCAGGCGCACATTATAACCGATGGTAATCACCTCAAACCGTTCTAGGGTCAGGGGTTCATTACACGGGTTGAGGGTGGTCTCATAATTCAGGAAAAAATTGATTTGGGTGTTACGTTCTGCCACCCACCCCACAAATGTGCCTGCTTGCACACGCCACCAGACATAATTACCGCCGCAGACGGGTCCTTCAATGGCATAAAAAATAAAATCTTCTTCCAATTCGCGGAGCAATGGCGCGGATGGGTCGGGCGCACTCCGCAGGCTAATCCCCGCCCGCACGATAATCTCCCCGCCGATGGGAATCGGTAGCACAGTCGCACAACCGGGCGCGAGTGATGCGTTAGGTGTGGATAACGTGGTAAAATCGAATGTCGGCGCGGGTGTGATGGTCGCAACCGTGTTCACCACAGGCGTAACCGTGACCAGCGTGGTTTGCACCTGTTCAAATTGGGCATTCGATGGCACATTCATGGTGAATAAGGCGATGGTCATCAATCCAAAAATCAAAAAGAGTGGAATATATTGTCTGGGTCGCATTTGGCGCTCCTCATATGAGACATAAAATAATTTAACCCATCCCCATTGCATGGAGATGACGGACATGATATATCATGTCCCTACACCCCGAAAAATGTCTGTTTTCTCCCCCTCTCCACAGCGTGGGGAGGGGGTCGGGGGGTGGGGTTGTATTTAGAACTAACCCGCATCATCAAAGGGCGGGGCATATTCCATATTTCACCTTTAAGTATATTCACGCTACAATGTAACGCAATTGCAAACCTGCGAAAATAGGATAAATCTCATGGCGGATAAGAAAACGATACGGGTCACAATCGAATCTATGGCGAATGGCGGGAGTGGTATCGCCAAGCACAACGGGCAGGTGATATTCATCCCCTACACCATCCCTGGCGAAGTGTTGGATGCACAAATTATCCGCGAGAAAGGACGGGTCGCATTTGGTCGCGGTGTGACCTTGCAAGATGCCTCTGCGGATAGGGTGTATCCCAAATGCGCCCATTTTGGCGCGGGCAAATGTGGCAGATGCCAATGGCAACACATTGATTATCAAGCCCAATTGTTGCTCAAACAAGATGTCCTCGCTGACCAATTTGAGCGCGTTGGCGGATTTGCGAATGCCGATATTCAGCCCGTCATCCAAAGCCCTATCGAGTGGGGTTATTTATATCAATTGGCGTTTGAAATTAGTCCAGAGGGGCAAATTGGTTTGCCTTCTGCCGATGATGATACGCTGACAGTCATCACAACCTGCGAAATTTTGCATCCCGATTTGCTAGAACTGTACGAATCGCTGGAGATGGATTTTGTGGGGATGCGCCGACTCAAATTGCGTTTGGGGAGCGATAACACACCCATGCTGATTTTATATGTCGAGGATGAAGCCGATTTACCCGAACTCGCGGTAGATTTTCCCGCCAGCGTGAATGCCATTTTGCCCGATGGTGTGCCGATTAACCTCATCGGCGAGACGCATAGCCGCTACACCATCAACGGGCATGAATTCCGTGTGACGGCGGGGTGTGATTTTCGGCATAATATCGCGCAAATCGGCGAATTATCGGCATTGGTGACGAAAATTCTGAATATCACCCCTGATGATGTGGTCGGGGATTTTTATGGCGGGTGCGGATTTTTGAGCGTCGGCATTGCCCCACACGCCAAATCGGTGACACTGGTCGAAAGCTATCCGCCTGCGGTGCATGATGCGCGTCAAAATTGCAAAAAATTCGATAATATTCAGGTCATAGATGGCGCGGTTGAAGATGAATTGTATCGGCTAAACGATTTTGACGCGCTGATACTCGACCCGCCCAGCGATGGACTCAGTTTGGCGGTGGTGGATGCGTTGGGCGAATCGTCTGTGAAGCGGATTGCGTATATCAGCAGTGACCCCGCCACCCTCGCCCGTGATTGCAAGCGTCTGGTGAGCAAAGGGTATCGGTTGGGCAAGGTGTACCCCATAGATATGCACCCGCAAACCTATTATATTGACGCAGTGGCGGTGTTGGAACGAGGGTGAGGGTGATAGGTTAATTTTTATGATTCTATGTTATAATTGCATTTTATCATGAA
>JALONZ010000080.1 GCA_025454675.1 Anaerolineae bacterium
CTTCCGCAGTTTGGCGATGTGATTTTTCATGACATCCAACGGGATGTATTTACCTGTGAGTTGGTAATACCGTTTTTGGAGTGCGAGTGCGTGATTCCAAATCATACCCGCAACATTAATCTGATGATGAATTGAACCATCCACTTTATTGTTGCGATACAATCGGTATTTGTAGGTTTTCCGCACTTCAACCAAATTGGGCATCACGCTATCCCATTTTTTTGCTATCATGTAAATAGTATTTTTATTCTAGCACATTTTTAAGTACAATCAACGTACCAGCGCCTTATATCCCCATCGCTAAAGCGAGGGGTTTTACGGCGTTTTTGATAAAGGTAGATTGCTCAATTGAAAAAGGAGAAACCCGCAATGCCAACCAATCTTGTGGCTGTGGATAGTTTAGTTGCCAATGAATTTCAGATTCAAATTGATAATCATCAGATGCTCGGTGTTTTTCGTGTGGACGGATTGACCACCTTCAAACTGAATGATAATGGGGAACGGGTGCATGAGCCGTTTCGCATCATCAAAATGGTTCAACGCGATGCCAACAATCCGTTTAATACATGGCTCCGCGAGACCATTGCCACCAACGCCAAAAAACCGCGCCGTACCGTCACCATTATGGCAGTGGATGATGGTGTGGAGACGCGCCGTTGGACGGTGAAGGGTGCATGGATTCAAGAAGTGCGTTATTCGGCATTCGATACGGCTTCACATGATATGGTCGAAGAAATCGTCACCATTCATTATGATGTCATCGAAGAAACCTTTTCTGCATCACCCGATTTAGGCATTCAATAAATGTTATGCTCCTAAAAACCACCCCAAAAACAAGTTTTTCTCCCCTTCTCCAATTTGGAGAAGGGGCAGGGGGATGAGGTCAATTAGGCATTCGATAAATTTTTGATTGAACACCGTAAATAAGTTATAGTTTGGGGTGGGTCATCCAATCTGCGATGTGGCACAAACCCCAACCGTTCATATAACCGTCGTGCGGCGATGTTATCATCTGTCACACCAATTTCGATGAATTGCACCCCCCGACCTTTTGCCACTTTTGCCAATTCACGGATGATTGCCGTCCCAATCCCCCGATTCCGATACGCCTCATCCACCCATAAATCGCTAATTTCGCCCACATCGCGCCAAATGGTGAGTAATCCGCGCCCGATGAGGTCATCAGCCAGCCACGCCCCAATGCCATTCATACGGGGTGTATGCAGGGGTATTTGTTCGTCGGATTGAAACGGGCGGTAGTGAATTTGCATGAGCGTATCCCTAGCGGTGTTTGTGTTTTATGCCTAAATCCCATATAGTAGGGATATGATTTATCATGTCCGATTTATCATGTCCCTACTGCTATCATCAGGTGAGGTGAAATTTATGATGTCCCAACTATCAAAATTCATTTTAGTCGCATTATTCGTGCTATGGCTAGGTGCTATCACCCCCGCACAAGCACAATCTACCTGTGGCGATTTGAGCGCATCCGATTGTCAATTGCTCCAAACCGCGCAAGAAGCCACCAGTGCATTATCCTCTGCCAATTTTCGTGCCGTCACCGATTTGGGTTTTGGTATCGAATTTTTCCCTGATGTGATTCAACTGCGACTGACTACTGAAGGGGCATATCAACGCCAACCGTATGATGATGTTGATGTTGACCGCGTATTTCGCCCGTTGTATGGGCTGAATGCTGATATGAGCGCCATTTTAGAGATTATCGTCTCTGAATTTGTCTCTCCAACCGATAACACATTTCTGTCGTCATTCGATTTGCGCTATGTGGATGGTATGGGATATGCCGAACTGACCAAATTTTTAACTGCGGTTGACCCATTTGCACGGGGCGCGGGGTGGTACAGTGTGGATATGACCGAGTATTTTCGTCGTTTTATTCAAGATGATGTTTTTACCGCCAATCTGAACGAATTTAACACGCTATTTGGTTTGGATTATTGGAGCGTATTGGCTTTTAGCGGGGCGAAGGTTGCCCGTTTGGATGATATTCAAGCCGATAACCAGTCATTTGCGGTGTTTGAATTGACCTTGAACGTGGCAGATTATTTGGATAGTAATCCATTTGTAGAAGAACCCTTGCTTGAGGCGCTTGAAGACTTTTTGCTCGATGCGAATGTGGATGAATTATCCGATGAAGCATTGCGCGAGGCGACACAATTTTATCTGGATGTTTTGGGTAGCATCGAAATTCGATTTGTCCAAACGGTTGGCTTGACCGATGGCTATGTGCATCAGACGCAGATTGATTTTGATTTCATCCCTGATGTTGATTCCACATTATCCCCAGACCCACTCGGGTTGTCCATTTTGGCAGATATTGTATTACACTTTTCAATTGATTTTCGTTATACTCAATTCAACAATAAAATCCCCGATATTATCGCACCAGAGGATTCATCCCTTGTGCCGTATGACGATTTATTTGGGAGCGGGGATTCATCACCATTTTAGATTGGATGATTCATGCACATCGCGTTTAATGCTTGGTTTTGGAATCAACCGCACACAGGTAGCGGTCAATATTTACAACGCTTGGTCTTTGCGCTGAATAAATTAGTCCCAGAGATGAAAATCAGCCTCATCCTGCCACCCAATACCACCATCACCGACCCACTCCCGCCGAATATTATCCCCATCACCACCACAGGGCGGGGCGGGGCAATGGGCAAAGTGATATTTGAACAACGCACTTTTCCGCGCATGGTGAAAGCCTGTGGCGCAGATTTGGCACATGTGCCGTATTGGGGCGCACCACTCACTTCCCCTGTGCCGCTCATCACCAGCGTGTTGGATGTGGCATCGCTCATTTTGCCCGAATATTATGCCACAGGCATGAAAGGACGTGCCTATAACGCCCTCATCAGCGCATCGGCAGGTGGTTCGGCACATATCATCACCATCAGCGACAGCGCCAAAGCCGATATTATTCACTATCTCAAAATTCCCCCCGAAAAAATCACCACGACTTATCTGGGTGTGGATGAAGCCTTTCATCCCAAAATGGGCGCGGAAAAAGACCATCTCGTCCGCAAAAAATATAACTTGCCGATGAGTTTTGTGTTGTATTTGGGCGGATTCGATTATCGCAAACAGGTCAATCAATTGCTATATGCCTATACCTATTTGGCGCAAGCCGAAGGCGATAATTATCCGTTGGTGATGGCGGGTAAAGAACCCGATTGGAGCAAGCGCGTTTTTCCGGATATGCGAAAATACGCCGACCAACTCAAAATTAGCGAATATATCGAATGGATAGGTTATGTGGATGAAGCGGATAAGCCCGCTTTATATCGTCTATCCGATTTATTCGTTTATCCCAGCATGTATGAAGGATTTGGATTGCCTCCCCTCGAAGCGATGGCGTGCGGTGTGCCTGTGGTGGCGAATGCGTTGGATATTTTTAAGGAAACATTGGGTGATGGCGCGTATTTGGTCGAAAATGCGCGTTCAATGGGTGGCGCGATGATTGCCTTGCTCATCCAAAAGCCCTTGCGCGAGACGATGGTGAATCAGGGATTGGCACAAGCCACCCGTTATACATGGCGCAAAACCGCACAAGCCACCCTAAAAGTTTATGAGAGTCTGATGTCATGAGTCAAAAACGTCAATATTTATTCGATGAAACTGTCACAGAAGATGCAACCCGTCCGCGCACCCCGTCATCACCGCCCCCAAAAAACAAAAAACGCGGTTTTCGGTGGATGTTGTGGATGCTGTTGGGCATACTCACACTCGGATTGGGGACTGGCACAGCCATTTTAGTCGCTCGTCCCGATGTGTATGGATTAGAATTTCGGGGTAATTTGACCCTAACGGCGGGCGCATTTGCCCAAACCGCATCGGCACTGGGTCAAACAGCGGATGCAAATGCACAAGTGTCGCGTGATAATTTTGCCACTTCAACCGCGTTGGCGGGACAGATTGGCGATGTCGTGGCACAACAAACGACTATCGCCCAAGACCAATTGAACACCCAAACCGCCGTAGCCGTTCAAAATGCCCAAAATGCGACCCAAGCCGCGATTAATTTTCAAAATACCCAAGCCGCCGCCAATCAACAAGCCACGCAAATTGCGCTGGATTTTGCTATGACGCAAGCCGCGCTGAATCAGAGTGCGACCCAAAACGCGCTGGATTTTGCCACACAGGTGGCGAGTATCCCTACGCCAACCATCACCCCCATTCCGACCAACACCCCGTCATTGCAAGATAGTTTTATCGGTGGGGTAGATGCCAGCCAGTGGCGCTTTGCCAGTGTCGGTGATTGGGGATTTCATGCGGGCGGTGGACTGATTGCCATTCGGGATGGGTCTTGGCTCATCACACAACAATCGGATTACAATCAATATCGGTTGGATGCGGTCATCCAACCGAGTGTGGGCGCGGGAAATTATGTGATGATACTCAACATCGGCGCGAATGGGGATAATTTGGCGGTGCGCTTTATTTATGACGGGGCGCAAATCGTTGGGGTGGGGATTATCACATTTGTTGTGGATGACTTTTTGGGGGATGGTGGCTTATTGACCCGCGCCAACCCTGAACTGATTACCCTGCCGTTGACCATCCCCAAAATACGCCAAAATATCGCCTTTAGCATTGCGGTGAATAGCCAAACCATCACGATTACCGTAGATGCGTCCACCGCGCTGACGTATACCCTAGAGACACCCATTTCACCGGGCGCAGTGGGGATTCAATTGCCCAAAGATACGGTATTAGAGACAATTTTGGTGTTGCGATGAAACGGCGCTTGCTCATCTATCCACCCCTGATACTGATGCTCCTGATTTTGGGGGCATCTACCGCCATTTTGCTCCTCACACCAGAGACATTCGGTTATATGCGCGGTGGGGATGCTCGCGCCACGCAATCGGTCATCAGCAATACCGCCCAAGCCATTAATAGCACGGCGCAATTTATGGCAGATACACAAGCCCGTGAGTTTGAATTGAGCATCACACGCACCGCCGTATTGACCATGACGGATGAATCGGTTATGACCCGCGAAGCCGAATTTTCCCGCACCCGTGAGGCAGAGGTGAACTTTACCCAACTGACACAAGCGGTTCAATCCGCGCAATTTGCAAATGTGCAAACAAACTTATCCGCGCAAAGCACAATGATTGCCGCCACAGCGACCATGAGCCGATTGGTGAATGATGTGACAATGACGGCGGGCGCACAATTTTCGGATATAAACCGTGCCACACAAGCGGCGCTCATCCAAGCTCAAAATGATGTTCAAGCCACACAAGGCGCATTGAATATGACCCGCGAGGCGGTGCTATTGGCACAAAACAATTTATCTGCCACACAAGGCGCATTAATTGCCACACAAACCGCTTTTATGGACATGGTGAACGCCACCCAAACCGCCATTTTGAATCAAAATATTGCCCAAGCGACCCAAAACGCGCTGAGTATCACGATGACGCAAAATGTCATCGCACAACAAGCGACACAAGCCGCGCTGAATTTTGTTATGACACAATCGGCGATTAATCAAAATGCGACCCAAGTCGCGTTGGGATTTGCAACCCCGTTACCGACTCCGATGCCGACACTATCCCCAACCCCCACACAATTCACGGATACGTATGGGGGCAACCGTCCATAAATTATTGTACTTTGTGATTTGAGACAATATTGGCGATGTTGGTGGGGACTTCGATGTCGTCATCCACTGTCACTTGTACAGTGGGTAATGTGACGATGAATCGGCTTCCTTGCGGGATGTTGTCTTCCATCCAAATATCACCCCCATGCGCCACCGCCACCAATTTGCAAAATGCCAAACCAAGCCCAACCCCGCGCCGAACAGCCTTGCGCCCTTCTACTTGGGTAAAACTCTCGAATAGCGTGGCACGGGCTTCGGTGGGGATGCCTGCACCCTCATCACTGACCTCTAAGCGGATGAGTGGGGTGACTGTGCCATTCAATTTGACCTCTTGCGGGGTGTTCATATAGGCTTTGATGCGAATCGTGCCATTTTCGGGGCTATATTTGAGCGCGTTATCTACCAAATTGAGCAATAGCCGTTCAATTTTATCGGCATCAATTTGGACAAGGGGCAGGGTAGGGTCTGTTTCTATCAATAAATTGACATTTGCCTCTTGCGCCATTGGTGTAAGTTCTTTTTGCACGTTCTCGATAATATTCGATAACATTGTGGCTTCGGTGATAAGCCCAAATTTGCCGTCCTCAAGTTTGGCAATATCCAGCAGGGTATCGACACGCCCTAGCAATTTGTGCATGGCGCGTTTGCTGATGTCTAAAATATCAACAATTTTTGCTTTGCGCGGGGCATCAGGTGGCATGAGTTCGGTGATAATCTTAAAACTGGTCATGACAGCCGTGAGTGGACTGCGTAAATCATGCACAATCATGCGCGTGAGTTGTTCACGGGCATGATGCAATTCATGTTCTTGAGTTTTATCATAAAATGCCAACAAAATGCCGATGACACGCCCCAATTCATCGCGCACGGGCAAAATTTGACGCGAAAAATGGCGCATTTGCCCCTTAACCATCAGGTTATAGGCATGTTGTGGATAATCATCCCATTCGGTTGGGGTTTTTAGGCGTGCGATGAGGGCGCGTAATTCCCACTGATTGCTAAATCCGAGTGGTTTATAAATTTGGCTATCCTCTTTTTCCAATAATTTGATGACCGAGTTGGTGATGAGTCCCAATGGTGACACATCCAGCATGGTCATGCGCGGATTTGCCAGCGCAATTGCCCCTTCTTGGTTGATGAGAATGAGTCCTTCTTCAATGGCATCCAACACGGCTAATAATTGTTCGATGGTGCGTTGATAAAGCGCATCAGAATTGGCTTGAATGCGGGCATTTTCGATGGCATTTTCATAATGACGCGATAGTTGCGCGATGAGTGTCTGATTTTGTATGGTTTGCTTGGCGAGATTATTGCGGGCATGACGCAAGGCATATAACCCTAAAATCATGGCAATAGCAAACAACAAGACTGTAATTTGATAAATCACCATAAATTCTTGTGGGGGAACATATACAATTAAAACAAGTCCCACAAACATGCCCAATACCCATGCGAGTAGGGTGAGGATGCGCGATGGTGATTGCCCTTTTGGGACGGGCGAGGTGTTTTTGTGCATGATATGACTAATTCCCGTCTGCGTTTCGATAATTTTATCAATGATACGATATAAATAACGTAAAGAGAATTTTGAACATATTCCAGATTTCAAACATTAGCAGATGTCACTTCTGCGGTTTGGGTTTTGATTTCATGACGGAGGATGGGCAGTGTCAATACGAAACATGCCCCAGAAAGCGGACTTTGTGATGAAATATAAATTGTGCCACGATGGGCTTCGACCGCCAATTTGCAGAAGGTAAGCCCTAAGCCACTACCTTTACTACCGCGTTTGGGGACATTGGCTTTGACCTGATGAAATTCATCAAAAATGCGGTCTTGTTCACTGATAGGGATGCCCTGACCACTATCGGCGATTTGAATTTCGATGGCATTACCGATTAAATTGGCGCTGATTTGCACCTCGCCACCTGCGGGGCTATAGGCCTCTTGAATAGATGAACTGAGGGCGGTATATGCTGAATTGATAACTTGTGATAAATCTACCTGAGCCAGATTGAGTGGCATTTGCCCGGCTTGCAATTTATAAATATCCAACAGGCTTTCGACCAATTCTAGCAAGTCTTGGGCATTATTGAGCGAGATAGATAAGACTTCGTTCAGGACGGGGTCGGATTCTTGGGTGATGAGTGAGGTGGCAAAAGACACCCCGCTAATGACCGAACTGAGCGGACCACGCAAATCGTGAACCATCATGCGGGTGATATTTTGCCGATATTTTGCGAGTAGGCGTTCTTCGGTGATGTCTTGGAGGGTGAGCAAGCGCCCGATGATGTGATTTTGGCTATCACGCACGGGTGTGCCAACCATACGGATATAACGGACTCCGCCATCCCGATGCAATTCAAATGGGCTGATGGTGAGGATATCGGGTTCAGAACGCAAAATGCGGAGCATCTCTGTAAGCGTTTCCGCAAGGTTACGATTTTCACTATCTTCCGCCAATGAATATTCTTGCCACAACAAATTGGTGAAGTGATTTTCTGGTTGGGTGCTTAAATCCACTTTTAGCAATTCTTCGGCGCTATGATTGGCTTTGATAATCATACCGTCCCGATTGAGCAAAATTACGCCGTCACGGGTGGAATCAAGGATGGCTTGCAGTTGATTGTTATTCGCGCTGATTTGTTCAATGCGTTCCTGACGCTCGGAGAGTAGGGTGGCATTTTGGATGCTGATAACGGCGTGTCCTGCCAAACTTTTGAAAAATTCCACATGTTCTTCATTGAAGAAATCAATTGAGTGACTTTCGACATTCAACACCCCAATGACTTGCCGATTTTGGATGAGTGGGACGAGTACCGATGACAGATAAATGCCTTTATACCCATCATCTTCATCCGAATGGGGTTGGACATAGCCTTTTTCACGCAAATTGTTGGCGACAATCATCGGGATGCCGGTCTCTAAGACTTTGCCCACTAAACCGACTGTACGCTCTGTGATGGCTTCGTAATCAACCCAAACATCATCCTGAATGCTCATATGAATAATACGGAGGGTGTTTTGGGGGGTGAGGAGTGCCAATGCCGCCAAATCTGCGCCAGATGCGTTCACCGCCGCTTGCAACACATTGCGGATGAGGCGGTCACGATTGAGCGAGCCAGAAATTTGCTGGGCGATATTTTCAATCAGATTGAGTTGCTTCATGCGCCGATTGAGGGCTTGTTGGGTGCGTTGGTACAAAATGGCGTTATGAATTTGTGTGGCAACCTGATTTGCCGCCATTTCAAACAGGCGTTGTTTGCTTTCTGAGAAAGGTTTGTCATGATAATTTCCCACCAATAACAAGCCAATCACCCGATTATTGGTGATGAGTGGTGTGGCGATGAGGCTACGCAACAAACGATCTTGCATAAAGTTGATGAGGTTTTGCGACAATCTGCTGGTTTCATAATGATAGATAGAAACGGCGGTGCTTTTACGTGCATTCAGGGCGGAAAATTCGGGGATGTTGATAATATCTTGTGATGGGATAATGGGGGCTAAACTGGTGAATATCACCTCTTTTTGATATTGAGGGGTTAGAACAAGGTCTGACCAATCACTTTCGGTTGAGTATTGCAAAATGCGTGTCACATTCATGATGATGGTCTCGACATCGAGTGTTGAGGTCGAAATATCCGACAAATACACCAATTGCGATTGTTCCCAGCCGTATAATTCTAAGGCACGCAATAATTCGATGTTGTTATATGCCACTGCCAGTTGATTGGCAAGGGTTTGGAGTAACTCAATCTCGGTTTGATGATAATAATGCACTTGTTGATGATAAACCACCATCAAACCCATGATGACATTGGATGATTTGAGCGGGATTTTGGCAATGGCGCGATGCCCACCCGTTTGGGCAAACATGCCTTCTAACGAAGTTTTATCAAGAATACGGGTATCGGGGATAAACGTGGCATCATTGACCAACAGGGTGTTCAGTTGGTCGGCATGTTGTTTATACAAATCCAGCAAAGGGGGCATGAGACCCCGTTGGCTGGCGAGGCGTAATTGTTTTTTCTCTTCATCCAATAAAAATATAGCCACTTTATCGGCTTTGGTAATTTGCAGGATAATGATGCACGCGGCTTCCAGCGCATCGGTTTCTTCGGGTGCTACCGATACAACCTGTCCGATTTGATTGATTTTTTCGAGGTCATTTGCCATTTTAGTTGTGCGCGAGTATAGCGTGGTATTGCGAATGGCAAGTGCCAATTGACGGGCAATCGTATTGAGTGTGGGAGCGCCGATTTTTTCCAATAGGCGAATGGCTTTTTCATCGGCGATGCCCCAAATGCCCAAAATTTTATCGCCAACCGTGAGGGGCAACCCCAAATAGGCTTGATAATCGGGGTTTAGTTGTGGATGCCCTAATGTATGGATGTTATC
>JALONZ010000081.1 GCA_025454675.1 Anaerolineae bacterium
TCCCCACGTTGTGTAGAGGGGGAACTAAGCCTGTTCTTGTCTTACTCCCTTCCTCTACGAAGTGGGGGAAGGGTTGGGGATGGGGGTGCTTTTGCTGTTAAGTTGCTGTATGTGGGGCTTGCCGTGGCAAGCCCCTACGCGCCTGATATTGTGCAATGGATAAATAGATGTCATCCACAGAATTACCTAAAATTTGTATTTTCCAAACACCTGCAGGCACTCACAACGCGCTACTTTGGGGGACATACAGTTAACGCAAGGCTCACATCTCCCCGTAGGAAAATGGTGTTGACTTGCGGGTATCCCCGTATGTGCAAGCCCATTTGGGGCGTACCGCCGAAGCGGTCAGGAGTGCCTGCGCGGGTTGGAACAGTAGTACCCCCGCACCTGTGCGGGGGTACTAGTGAGTACCCATACGCGGCATATGCAAATCTACGAAAGCATACCGCACAGATATTCTAATTTAAGCCTGAAAGGGGGATTTTGTCAAGTGGCGGTGAGAATTTGGTGAGATTGGGGGTTTTTGCTTTTATAATAAGAAAAAAACAAGGACTATCTATCATGATTCAACTCCATTTAGAAATGAGCGAAACAGAAATAGACCATCTGCAAAAATTGGCGCACGAGTATGGTTATGATACACCAGAAGCCTACCTCAAACAGGTGGCACTCAATTTAATCCATGAACCCACCAAAGCCGAAATTTTAGATGATATTCGTGAGGGAATACTGGCTATTCAGCGAGGCGACCCAATGATAACGGTTGAGGAAATGTGGGAAGAAATAAACAGTGGCGGACATACGCACTTGCGTGCTAGTCCGCCATTACACATCTGCCTATTTTGAGGATGTAATGGCTGTACTAGACCCTTTAGGGTCGTATGTCAGCCACAAATTAACCACTGTACTCGCTCAAATCTCTATTTAATCCCGCCGACCATCATCCTCAAAATCATTGGACATAAATTCGCGCGGGTTAAAATCATCGGCGTTAAACCGTCCTAAATCAAATTCATCATCTGGATTGGGTTTCGATTCAGTGACAGGGTGATGATAATCGGTACTGCTATTTTGATGACGCTCAAAAATCAGTTGCCCGTTCAATTCATCAATCAGCACCAAATCCCCCGCCTTAAAATCACCACGCAACAAGCGCACACTGAGCGGATTTTCGATATAGCGTTGGATATTTCGGCGCAACGGACGCGCCCCGTATTGTTGGTCATACCCTGTCTTGGCAATCCAATTGCGGGCGGGTTCGGTCAGGTGAATTTCGATACCACTTTCTAGCATCCGTTCCACAATGCCCTTCATTTGCAAATCGACCATCTTTTCCACATCTTGTTGCGAGAGTGGTGCAAAGATGATGATTTCGTCAATCCGATTCAAAAATTCGGGGCGGAAGGTCTCGCGCATGGCTTTTTCAATCTTTTGATGGTCAGCAACGGCTTGGGTATCGGTGGGTTGAACAAATCCCAATGCCCCACCCTTACGGGCGAATTCTGTCCCCAAATTGCTGGTCATGATGATGACGCTATTGCGGAAATCCACCGTGCGCCCTTGACCATCCGTCAGGCGACCATCTTCTAAAATTTGGAGCAACGCATTCCACACATCCGGATGTGCTTTTTCGATTTCATCAAACAAAATCACGCGATACGGACGACGGCGCACGGCTTCGGTGAGTTGCCCGCCTTGCTCATAGCCGACATAACCCGGGGGCGCACCGAATAACCGACTCACCGTGTGTTGTTCGCGGTATTCGCTCATATCAATGCGTACCATCGCATCTTCGTCATCAAACATAAATTCCGCCAGAGCTTTGGCGAGTTCAGTTTTACCCACACCACTGCTCCCCAAAAAGATGAATGACCCAATCGGGCGTTTGGGGTCTTTAAGACCACTGCGTGAGCGCCGAATCGCATCGGAAATGGCTTCTACCGCCCTATCTTGCCCAATAACGCGCTGATGTAAGGCATCTTCCATCCGCAATAATTTTTCGCTTTCGGTTTCCAGCATTTGTGTGACAGGGATACCCGTCCATTGTGCGACTACCGCGGCAATATCGCTATCTTCCACGACTTCATCCACCGTATTTTCTTGTTGCCAGATATAGCGTTCACGGTCATATTCGCTTTCGAGTTGCATCCGTTGCATTTTGAAATTGGCGGCGGCTTCATAATCGCGTGCCATACTCGCGGCTTCTTCTTCGGTGATAAGACGGTCTACCGCATCTTTCATTTCGCGCAAGCGAGGCGGGATGCTGAATAATGCGACACGCACTTTGGCGGCGGCTTCATCTAATAAATCAATCGCTTTATCGGGCAATTTGCGACCCGTCACATAACGGTCAGACAGGCGGACGGCGGCTTCGATTGCACCATCGGTAATCGTGACGCGGTGATGTGCCTCATATCTATCGCGCAAGCCATATAACATTTCGATGCTATCATCAATACTGGGTTCATCCACATACACAGGCGCAAAACGGCGGTCTAATGCGCCATCTTTTTCCACATATTGGCGATATTCATCCAATGTGGTCGCACCGATACATTGCAATTCGCCCCGCGCAAGGGCAGGTTTCATCATATTGCCCGCATCAATCGCGCCACCACCAGACCCCGCGCCCACTACTTGATGCAATTCATCTATAAACAAGATGATTTCACCCTGTGCATTTTGCACCTCTTCGATGGCGGCTTTCAGGCGTTCTTCAAATTCACCTCTAAATCGGCTACCCGCCAACATACCGGGCAAATCGAGGCTAATCACGCGCTTGTTATGCAAAATTTCGGGGACATCGTTGCTGATAATGCGTTGTGCCAATCCTTCCACAATCGCCGTCTTACCGACACCCGGTTCACCGATGAGGACAGGATTATTTTTTGTGCGCCGACTAAGAATTTGTATCACGCGCAAAATTTCGGCATCACGCCCCACAACAGGGTCGAGTTTGCCTTCCATCGCCATGCGCGTTAGGTCACGGCTATATTTTTCGAGTGTCCGATAGCGACTTTCGGCTTGCGGGTCGGTGACACGTTGCCCTCCGCGCAAATCCTTGATAGTATCCATCACACGGTCACGGGTGATGCCGTTATCCGTCAAAATTTTAGCGACAGGTGTATTACGCTCGGATAAAATCGCCAAAAACATATGCTCTGTGCTGATATATTGGTCGTTTAGGCGGTTGGCTTCTTCATTGGCAAGGTCAATCACCCGCTTCACACGCGGGGTTATAAACACCTGCCCCTCTCCACCACCATAAATGGTGGCTTTGGGGCTGGCTTGCAGGATATTATCTATCCGCGCACGGAGCAGGCTAATATCCACTGTCATGCGTTCTAATAATTGGGGAATCACACCATCACTTTGCTCCAATAGCGCGAGGAGGATGTGTTCGGTATCAACTTGATTATGCCCGTAGCGTTGTAAAATCTCATAGGCACGGGCGGCGGCATCTTGGGCGCGTTCTGTAAATCGGTCAAAACGTATCATAAGTTATCTCTGTCTCTTATCTTGGACACACCAATGCGTTTGTGTCCCTACCATCACCATAATTGTAACCTGATTTTCCATTTACTGCTTCTGAATCTCATCATAAACCAGTTATATAAGAATTTTGTTCACAACCCGTAAAAAATTTTGTAGAACTTTCTCCCGTCATCCTTTGTTATAATGGGGTTATGTTATCGGATGATTCAAAAAAGGATTTTTCAATCATGGTCAAAAATAAAAAGTTAGGGATGGCATTAATCAGCATTGGCGTTTTTATTGTGATGGGTGTGGTCGCATTTTTGGTGTTATCCAATCGGGTGATGAACGATGCCGATTATATCAACGACCTTGTACCCGTCAGCAAATTACCGTCTGATGTCTGGCAACGCACACAAGAAGATGCCGACAATCTAAGCCGTACCACAGTCGAGTTGAATCGCACAGAACCGACCAGCTTGGTCTATTTGGATTTTCTGCGCTTTGATGCCAGCAATCCCAAACCCGAAACCGCCGTTATCGCCGCCGAAAAAGTGGATGATACATGGATTGCCGATGCACTCAGCAGTTATGATAGTTCGCGGCGGATTCGCACATGCACCATCGGCGATGTTCGGTTATATGAATATGATGCAGTCATAGACCGTTTGGCGTATAATTTACGCTACTGGGTGATTCCGCTCACACCCACCCGCACCGCTACACTCATTGTCGCGGTAACGGTGGATAATCGCCCGTATTTTGACGAATTATCGAAATCCTTACGCCCCAATGAAGCGGCGTGTCCAGAGGCATAATTGTGAATATTACTTATCAACATGGCGAGACCATTTATCATCTCAATTTAGAAAATGGGGGTGACGGTGCCTATACTGTCACCATCAATGGCACAGCACACGAAATTTTTGCCACATCGCTCACTGACGGCGCGTGGCTCATCCAATGGGATGGCGGGCGCGAGGTCGTGCATACTGCGCGGAATGGCGCAGAACGGTATGCCCATGCCGAAGGGGGTAATTTCACCCTCACCCAACCGACTCCGCAAACGCGCAAACGCAAACGGGCAGGCGGGGGCGATGAATTGACCGCACAAATGCCCGGTAAGGTGGTGGATGTGTTGGTTGCCGTTGGTGATACTGTGAAAAAAGGTCAAACATTGGTACTTTTAGAAGCGATGAAGATGGAAATCCGCGCCAGCGCCCCCAATGACGGCACAATTAAAGCCGTTTATGTGCAAAAAGGCGATGTGATTGACCGTGGGCAACGCTTGGTCGAAATTGGGGAATAAGATTGGCATATCTTGGTGATAGGCACATGCGTTATGATGAATAAAGTGTGTCTATCATCAAAAAGGTCGTTAACCCCTTGCTCAATCAAATCACCAGCACCGCCACATTTCAAGCCATCAAAACCAACCCCAAAACCCGTTCTTATTGGGTGGTGGGGATAGCCCTTGTATTCGCCACCATCGCACCCATCGGGATGCGTGCCGCCCAACAATTGGGAATGCCCTTCCAAGCCGTCGTCTTTTGGCGTTTATTCCCCGCGTTTCTCATCCTCACACCATTCGTCTTACGGCGCTATCGCGGACAAATTGCCAATATCCGCAGGCGTGACCTGATGTTCATCCTTGCCGCAGGCATATTACTCGGTGTGCATTTCAATTTTTTAGCCGCCTCGCTGGTTTATAGCACCATTTTGGTCTCGCAGGTCATCACCAATACGGGTCCGATATGGGTCGCCATTTTAGAAATAACCGTATTCAAAGAAAAATTGGGGCGTTGGGTAATCATGGGCATTTTTATCGCTTTTGCAGGTGGCATCGTCATCGCACTTGCACCTTCACTTGAAACATCCACCACGATTGAAACAACCGTCCGTCCCGATACCCTTCCAGACCCCAATCCGCTACTCGGTGGCGTTTTGGCATTAGGTGCGGCGATAGGTGGCGCGGTTTATTTGCTCATTGGCAGAAAAGTGCGCTCAAGGGTATCGCTTTTGCCGTATATCTGGATGGTTTATGGGATTGCCTCGGTTAGCGCGGTGATTGTATCAGGCATTAGCCAAAAACCCCTGATTGGTTATTCACTAGAAGCGTGGTTATGGTGCTTGGCGGTTGCCGTTTTCGTCACCCTATTGGGACATGGCTCATTTAATTATGCGCTCGGTTATTTGCCTGCCACCATTGTGAGCATCTCCTCGCAAATTGTATCGGTGTTGGCGGCGATTGTTGCATTCTTCTTTTTGAAAGAAACCCCGCTCGGATTAGAAATGTTGGGCAGTAGCATCATCATGGGCGGTGTTATTTTGTCTATCATAGGACAGCGCAAACCAAATGAGGTAGAATAGGGTGATAGTTAGATTTTCACAAAGGATGTGTGATATGTTCAAAGCAATGGCAACCCTATTTGTGCTTTTCCTCATCGCATTCACCACTGTAGCCCAAGATTTACCCGAAAAAACCCCTGTTGAGATAGAAGCAGGTGATGGTCTTGTCCTCAAAGGGGATTTTTATGCCCAATCAGAACCCAGTGTTGGTATATTACTCCTGCACATGAATGGCAGTGATAGAAATGGTTGGTCTGCCTTCATCCCCTATTTATTAGAAGGCGAATATTCGGTTTTGGCGGTGGATATGCGCGGATTTGGTCAAACAGGTGGCACGCGCGATTTTGAATTGGCACAAACCGATGTCCAAACATGGCTGGATTGGCTTAAATCCCAAGACAATATCGCAGGGATTGCGGTCATGGGTGCCAGTGTTGGTGCAGGCTTGGGCTTGATTGGTTGCGCCAATGATATTGATTGTTTGGGTGTGGTCGCATTATCCCCTGGTGAAGATTTCTTTGGGGTTGTGCCTGCTGATGCCGTCCAAACCGGATTGGCAGACCGTCCAATGTTATTGGTCGCATCTCATGGGGATACCGATAGCGCCGATGCCGTGCGTGCATTCGCGCAAATCGCCACAGGCGTATTCACCCTGCAAATGTATAATCGCAGTCAACACGGGACGGCTTATTTTACGGGTCGTGGGGCAGACGATAAAATGGAATGGTTCGTTGAATGGTTGGATGAATATATCATCGTGCCAGAGGAAGCATAAAAAATAACCTATGTTAACAATTGCAGAGGCGCTTGCATTGCCTCCATTTGAAGGGGCGCGGGTGGTGGCAGGTCGGCGTAATCTCCACCGCCCCATCGTCTATGTGCATAATGGTGCTGTGCCAGAAGTGGCTAATTGGCTGAATGGTGGGGAACTCATCCTCACCACTGCTTTTAATATCCCCCAAGATGAAGATGGCAGGCGGGATTATATCCGTGCGCTAGATGCCAAAAATGTGGCTGGTCTCATCATCGCGGTGGGGCAACGGATTGATTACGCCCCACCCGAAATGGTGGAAGTGGCAGAATCGCACGGCTTCCCGCTCATCGAGATTGATTACACCGCGCGGTTTGTGGAGATGGCACGCGCCGCCAATGAAATCATCGCCCAAGAACAAATGGCGTTGGTCACACGGGCGCTTCATATCCATAAAACCCTCACCAATTTGGTCTTAGAAGGTGGCACAATCAAACAACTCGCTACCGCAATGGCAGACCTGATTAAACAATCCATCAGCATCGAAAATGACCGCTTTGAGGCGCTCGCCAATAGTAATATCGGTTTTGTGGATGAAGCCCGCCGTTATACCCAACAATATGGGCGCACCGACCCGCGCCTCGTTCATGCCCTCGAAACCGATATTTTGCCCCAAATCCGTGCCACATTGCGCCCGGTTTTCATCCCCAAAATGCCCCATGTGGGATTGGAGATGGAACGCATCCTCGCGCCGATTGTGGTGCAGGGGCAAATTTACGGGTATATGTGGGTCATTGCCGATGGTCGCCCATTAACCGATTTAGACCATTTGGCAATTGAAAGCGGGGCAACGATTGCCGCGCTGATGCTGATTTATCAAGAATCGTTACCAGGGGCAGAATCGGCACTAAAAGGCAATATTTTGGCGCGATTGGTGCAAGGTGAAATGAGTGGGATTAACCTGCT
>JALONZ010000082.1 GCA_025454675.1 Anaerolineae bacterium
TTTCATCCCCATCAAAGAGCGCACTTGTACCCTCTAATTTTTTGCCATTCAGCCAAGTGCCATTGCTACTATGCAAATCTTCAATATAAAAATCGCTATGTTGCCGATAAATCTTTACATGCTGGCGCGATATTTTGCGTTCTGGAATCACCACATCGCACACATCATCGCGCCCAATCGTAATGGCATCTTTGGTCATCAACCATTGATGATGAAGCATATTCCCTTCAATCATCACTAAAACAGGTTTATCATTTTTTTCATTTGACATCTGCAACACCTCTTTAGGCTTTATGCAAACCAATTATTCACCAATTATAACGGATATTTGCGACTTAATTATCAGTGCCAATTTTTTCGACATCTGATTCAATAATCCCAACCCACAGCCCTTGGTCATTATATGGCGGTTGGGTGATAAATTGTCCTGTATTCGGAATGGCAACTGTCCCCGCAAATGTATTCCGATAAAAGGCTTTGATGCTCGATTCGGGGGTCAATCCCAATAATGCAGGCGGGCGATTTGCCAATTCATATGTCACCCGATGCACACACCGTTGGCGTGGACCCAAAATACGGATGCGCGACTCGGCATAACTGGTCGCTGTTTCGCCTGTGAGTGGCACGACGGAGACTGTATTCAATGTAATCCCCAACCCACTAATCGGTTGTTCGGGGGATAAAATAAATTGCCCTGGTGTGATGAGAATCGGCACAGGCGCAACGGTTAAATTGGCAATCACCACCGTAATTGAAATACTGGTCGTCTGGTCAGTAATCGCTGATGTTCGCACCGATAAGTCAATTGGCGAAACTGCCAGTTGATTCACCTCGCGCCCCAATAACGATTGATGATATGCCCGATTTGTGCCATCGCGCAGGCGTTCACATGCCACACCTTCATCAGCAAATGGCAACACACTAGAGAGTAAACGCGGCAAATTGCTTGGACCCGCAAATATCACCAGTAAAAATAATAAAACCACCGCCACCAATACATTCGGATTATCACGCCGATTTCGGAATATATCAAACATCTATTGCCCTAACCATGCTTGAACATGCGTTATCACTTGCAAACGGTCATACTCCTTCACATTATGCCACAAAATCCCATTATCGTGACCCTTAAACCATGTTTGCTGTCTGCGGATAAATTCGTGGGTATCATATTTGGTCTGTTGCACCACCTCATCCAATGGCAACCCATCTAAAATATGACCAGTCAAATGAGAATAACCCAACCCACTCATAGACGGCAATTTGCGCGAGTAGCCCATATCCAGCAATCGGCGTACTTCATCTAAAAAGCCGTCAGCCATCATCATATCAACCCGCTTATCCGCCCATTCATAAAATATAGAACGTTCTCCAGTCAGACCAAGTTCCAAAATGCGATATGGGGGTGGCTGTTTGCGTTGTAAATCGCTCACTTTTTGACCCGTGATGAGGCATACCTCCAAATAACGCACCATACGGCGCACATTATTCGGATGCACAATCTGGGCGATTTCGGGGTCAAGTTTTGCCAAACGGTCATAAAGTGCTTTTGCGCCATGTTCTTGGGCATACGCCTCTAATTCTGCACGCAAAGCCTCATTGGGTTCAACTTGTGGAAACGACCACCCCTCTGTCACAACGGTGATATATTGCCCCGTCCCCCCCACCAGCATGGGGATATGCCCTCGTGCATAAATTTGTGGGATGAGGTCATACACCATCGCCTGATACCGCGCCACAGGGAACGGTTCATCTGGATTGATAATATCTATCAGGTGATGCACCGCTTCGGCTTGTTGTGATGGTGTGGGCTTTGCCGTGCCAATATCCATATATTTATAAATTTGACGGCTATCCGCACCGATAATCTCGCCACCAATTTGTTTTGCCATTTCGATAGCGAGTCCCGTTTTGCCCGATGCAGTCGGACCTAAAATCACAATCAGGGGAATTTTGTCATTCGGTGAAGGCATTGGTCACATGCTCTAACGTGTGTGAGGAATCTGGATTCAATAAAATACCAATCGCATCTATCCGCCACACCTCAATGTGATTCGTATCAGCATAGACATAGGCGCTACGGATGAATTTTTGCATTTTGGCAGGGGTTATATTTTCAAATGCGGATTCGGTGGCAGAGGCACGATGCGTTTTAACTTCAATGAAAACTGTTTCATGACCATCATGAGCAATAATATCAATTTCGCCCCATTGACAGCGCCAATTGGTGGTGATGATGCGATAGCCATTATTTTGCAAATAGGCAACGGCTAATGCTTCCCCCAATTTGCCAATGGTTTGCTTGTAGGTGGTCATGAGGTAAACCCTTTCATCTGATTGAGAATCCATGCTTGGTCTTTGGGATGATAGGTATCAAACCGCGCGGTGTGATAATCGGCTTCTATCATGCTATCCACCAAACGCAACCATGCACCCCGTGCTAAGGTCAATTGATATGCCTGCATCAAATCTAAAATGACCGATTCATCACCTGCAAGCGGTATCGGGATATGGGGTATCGGTTCATCCAGACCAAATGCAAAAACGTTAGCCGTTTTACGAAATTGTGTGGGGCGTACATCTGTCACCAATATATAATAGGGATGCGAATTAGGCTGGTCTGGATAATGCGGAATTTGCGCGATAATGGGGCGCGATTCGTGTAAATAATCAATTTCTACAAGAGATACCCCACTTATTATGACTTCTTGGCGTTTGCGTTGATAGTGATAATAGTCCGATTTAGGCAATTTATTCGTTGGAGACAACAATTCAATTGCTGTTACAGGTCTGCCAATGCGACCATCCCGAAATTCACGAATCACAACCCGTTTCATCGGTTCTGGAAATTCTTCTGGCTCATCCAAATCAAAAACCATTGTTGGTGTAGGTGCATTTTGCAATCCTGTGAAGCCAGAAGATGGGCGCGATTGTAAAATAGTAACGTCTGGTTTTCGGGGGCGTTCAACTTGTCCAGAATCCCAATCCCACCCCGTTAATTGAATGGATTGTTCGGCAAAGGCAACATAATGCTCTGGCAAAACGGATTGTATGACTTCTGCTATAATAACCACATGCGACGCATGAAAAGCGCCCCAACCAGAAAGCCCTTCTGTGTCGCTTGGGGTTTGTAACCAGCTATTGATATATGGATGAACACCAATAAATAAATTTTGTCGCATTTTATCATTCTCTGCTATCATGTTTGAGTAAATTATAACATCATATCCAGAAAGTAACATCTATGTCAGCAGTCATCATCTCTACTCAATTCACCGTCCGTTATGCCGAAGTGGATGCCATGGGCATCGTCCATCATCGCAATTACATCACCTATCTTGAAGAAGGACGAAGCGAATATGCCCGTCAACGCGGTTTTCCGTATAGCCAATTTGAGGCGCAAGGCTTTTTTCTGTTGGTATCCGAAGTCCACATCCGCCACATCAAACCCGCCCACTACGAACAATCCATCAGCGTCAACACATGGATAACCGAGATGAAAAGCAGAGGCATGACCTTTGAATACACCGTCACCGATACCCAAACAGGCGAAATATTAGCCACCGCCCAAACCAAACATATTTGCATCACCAAAGCCGGGCAAATCGCCAAAATGCCACAAACATGGCGCGATTGGCATCAACCCGATGATAAAAACACGCCATAATCACCAAAGACATTAAAATCACTTAAATATTCGTGGAATTTGCCCAATTTACTTGCCCCTTCTCCCTTTAAGCGTCTATAATCTGTAACAAAATATCCAAATATTCGCTTAAAGGAGAGGTTTTTAATGGTCACATATACCGACCGTCCATGGACAAAAAGTTATGATAAAAGTGTCAAAGCCAATTTAAGTTATCCCAATATCACCCTGCAAGATTTCCTCAAGCAAACAGCCAGTCGTGTCCCCAATAGTGTGGCACTCCTCACCAGCGCCCACTTGCCCGTTGTGGGACGGCTCGATAAATCTGTCACCTTTGCCGAATTAGACCGTTACTCCGATGCGTTGGCGGCGGGACTGATTGATATGGGTCTCAAAAAAGGGGATAGAGTCGCCATCGTCATGCCCAATACCGTCGCATTCTGCATCAGCTTCTATGCTATCCTCAAAGCGGGTGGTGTGGTCGCCGCCACCAACCCAACCTACCCCGATGATAAAATGGCATATCAAATCAATGACTGTGATGCCGAAATTGTCATCTGCCTATCGCTATTTTATGAACAAGTCAAGCGCGTTCAATCTAAAACCAAAGTGAAAAAAGTGATTGTCGCCAACATCAAAGAATATTTGCCCCCACTGGCAAAATTGCTGTTCACCATCGCCAAAGAAAAGAAGGATGGGCATTTTGTGGCGGCGCTCAAAGATGGGGATGTGTGGTTTAAGGATGTCCTCGCCAACTATGTGGGGCAAAAATCTACTGTTGCCACCACCCCCGATGATTTATGCCTATTCCAATACACAGGCGGGACGACCGGTGTCGCAAAAGCCGCCGTATCTACCCACCGCGCCTTAGTTGCAAATGTATTGCAACAAGATGCGTTCCTCTCTGTTGAGGGTATCCCTGGTGAAAAAGAAATCATGATGGGTGCAATCCCCATGTTCCACGTCTTTGGGATGGTCGCCGTCCTCAGCACAGGCGTGATGAAGGGATGCAGAATCATCTTAGTCGCCAATCCGCGTGATATTGCAGAAGTGGCAGAAGTCGTTAATCATTATAAACCCACGCTATTTCATGGCGTGCCAGCCTTATATAACGCCCTTGCCCAAAATGAAGATGTGAAATCTGGCAAATTGAGCCTCAAGTCCATCCGCTTATGCGTCAGTGGGTCTGCACCATTGCCACCCGCCACCAAAAAAGATTTTGAAGCCATTAGTGGCGGTAAATTGATGGAAGGCTTTGGCATGAGCGAATGCCCAACAGCCACCCATGTGAATCCGGTGCTGGGTGTGAATAAAGAAGGCTCAATCGGCTTGCCCTTGCCCGATGTGGACGCACGTATTGTTAGCTTGGACGATGGCAAAACCCCACTGAATATCGGCGAACCGGGTGAACTGATTATCGCCGCGCCCAATGTGATGGTTGGCTATCATAACATGCCCACCGAAACAGCAAATGTCATCAGTGAGCATGATGGCAAACGCTGGATGCACACAGGTGATATTGCCTATATGGATGAGGACGGTTATTTCTTCATCATAGACCGCAAAAAAGATATGGCGCTCATCGGCGGGTTCAATGTCTATCCCAATAATGTCGAAAAAGTGATTAAAGACCACCCTGCCGTATTAGAAGTCGGTGTCGCGGCTGTCCCACATCCCGAAAAAGAAGGGCAAGAAGCACTGAAGGCGTGGGTCGTCCTCAAACCCAATGCAACTGCCACCGAAGCCGAGCTGATTAAACATTGCGAAGCGCATCTGGCACCCTATGAAGTACCACGCCGTATCAGTTTCATCACCGAATTGCCCAAGACGGCGGTCGGCAAAACACTCCGCCGTGAATTGGTCATGTTGGAACTGCAAGCCAGAGAGAAAAAATAAATCATGACCACGCAGAGCGCCCAAAATCCGTATGACGCACGTCCTTGGACGAAACATTATGACAAGCATGTGCCAGCCAGCATGTTGCCCTATCCCGAACATGCCTTGCAAGATTTTTTGACGCGCACTGTCCAAAAACAACCGAATGATGTTGCCCTCATCACCACCGCCAAACTGCCCCTTGTGGGGCGGTTGTCGGCGGGGGTGACATATCGGGAATTGGATAATGCCTCAAATGCCCTCGCCGCCGCATTGGTGGATATGGGACTCAAAAAAGGCGAGACGGTTGCCGTTGTTTTGCCCAATTGCACCGCTTTTGCCATCGCTTATTATGGCATCTTAAAAGCAGGGGGCATCGTTGCCGCCACCAACCCCACCTACCCGCCTACCAAAATGGAATATCAGATTAATGACTGCGATGCGCGGTTTGTGGTTTGCCTAAGCCTGTTTTATACCATGATAAAAGGCTTTCAACATAAAACCAAAATCGAAAAAGTTATTGTTGCCAATATCAAAGATTATTTACCCCCACTCGCCAAATTATTATTTACCGTTGCCAAAGAAAAAAAAGATGGTCACGCCGTCACCATCCAAACAGGTGATATGGCGTTTTTAGATGTCCTCAAACAATATGCAGGCAAAAAAGTTGATGTCACTGTCACAGCAGATGATATTGCCGTCTTTCAATACACCGGTGGCACAACAGGCGTATCCAAAGGTGCGATGTCTACCCACCGCGCCCTTGTGACCAATACCTACCAAATTCAAAAATGGACAGGCATGAGCGAAGGCATTTTCCCCGTCCGCATGAACGAAATGACATTTTTGGGCGCAATCCCCATGTTTCATGCCTATGGCTTGGTCGCATTGCTCACCCAATCGGTATCCGCAGGCGGGACAATCATCCTCATCCCCAATCCGCGTGATGTGGATGAAGTCGTGGATGTGATTGACCACTACAAACCCAATGTATTTCTCGGTGTGCCTGCCCTTTATAACGCGGTGAATAATCATAAGCGCGTTCAAGAGGGACAAGTCAGCCTCAAATCATTCGTGTTCAATTCGAGTGGGTCTGCACCCTTACCCCCAGAGACCAAACGCTCATTTGAGGCGAAAAGTAACAGTCAAATCGCCGAAGGTTTTGGAATGAGCGAAATTTTGGTCGCGTGCCATTCTAATCCGATTATTGGCGCAAATAAACTCAATTCGGTTGGTATGCCCTTCCCCGATGTGGATGTGCGGATTGTTAGCCTTGATGATGGTGTTACTCCCATGCAAATCGGTGAACCGGGTGAACTGATTGTGCATTGCATCAACATGATGACCGGTTACTACAAATTGCCCACCGAAACCGCCAACACCTTGCGCGTGGTAGACGGCAAAATCTGGTTATATACGGGTGATATCGCCTATATGGATGAGGAAGGCTATTTCTATCTGATAGACCGCAAAAAAGATATGGCGCTCATCGGCGGATTCAATGTCTATCCCGCCAATATCGAAAAAGTCATTAAAGACCATCCATCTGTATTAGAAGTGGGTGTCGCGGCAATCCCCCACCCCGAAAAAGTTGGTCAAGAAGCCCTAAAAGCGTGGATTGTCCTCAAACCCGATATGACCGCCACCGAAGAAGAAATCATCAAACACTGCGAAAAATATCTGGCAATGTATGAAGTCCCACGTCGCATCAGTTTCATCGCAGAATTGCCCAAAACAGCAGTCGGAAAAACCCTACGGCGTGAATTGATTCGGCTCGAAATGGAACAGTAGATTGGTAATGGACGACTAAGCGCCTTGCGTGTATGTCGTCCACTCATTTCATGAAGATTTGTATTATTTTTCCATCTCGGTGAATAATGCCAATTCTTCTGGCAAATAATACCCCCGATAAAATGCCCGTGATGGCGCACGATTCAAATACCACACCACATATAACGGCAACACCACATAAAAAATGAATTGGGTTGGGCGTAACAGAATTGCTAATTTAT
>JALONZ010000083.1 GCA_025454675.1 Anaerolineae bacterium
GCAACGCCTAACCGTAGATAGCTGGTCGGGCTTGATTGCCAACGATTTCTGCCCCAATCATCGCATCGAAGCGACATTCGCCAGCATCGGTGATTTATCGGCAGTCACATGGATTAATACTACCTCACAAGGCAATGCCTATGCCCAACGGGTGGGTTTGGTCGTGCCGATTGCGCCCCCACCCACCGCATCATGCGATGCCAATACACCGATTCCTGTGGGCGCGATTAGCAGTCCTGCGGGCGGTGTGAGTATTCAGGGTGTGGTGGCGATATTAGGTCAAGTGAATGCGCCCGATTTTGGTCGTTATCAAATCGAATATGCGCCCGCAGGCACAGAAAATTATCAATTGATTGGCTCACCATTGACCGCCACCCAACCGAATGCCAATTCGACACTGGGTCAATGGGATACGCGCACCGTGACCAACGGCAGTTATAACCTGCGCCTGACCGTATTCGCCAATAATGCCTATAACGGCTTCATCACCTACACGACACCCGTAACGGTCAATAATCCCGCCGTGATACCAACTGCAATTCCCACCAGCACACCGAATATTCCGGTTATGCCAACCGTGGAATTCACACCCTTACCATTCGATACGCTGGGTCCAACACCAACACTCGCCCCGCCGTGATGATGATATAACCCCAAATAACAAAAAAAGCCTGTGATGATTATCGCAGGCTTTTTTGATGGGTTATTGTGCTTGAAGGCGTTGCAAATGTTCAAGATATATCGAGCGGTCTGGGTCTTGGTCATTGGTGGTATCAAAGGCTTTTTGAATCGCTACGATTGCCTTCTCTTTTTCGCCTTGTGCCTCGTATGCTTGCCCAATCAAATAATGGGCATCGGCTTCTGACCACGCCGCCTTGACATATTGATGAAATGAAATGGCTTCTTCTAAAATCGCAATGGCTTGTGGGTAATCCTGACGCGCAAAGGCGATGCGACCCAAGTTATTTAACACTTCGCCTATCCGTCTTTTATTGCCTATCTCTTTCACAATTTCCAGTGCTTGCTGACAATGCTTTTGTGCCATATCAGAATCTTGGCGGTCTAACCACAGCCGTCCTAAATGATTGAGTGTAATTGCTTCACCACCCTTTGATGCAATTTGACGGCGTATTCGCAAGGCTTCTTCTAAATGAATTTGTGCTTCATCCAGTCGTCCCATTCTCCTAAGCAAAGCACCAATATTGCTAAGTGTTAGGGCTTCACCCGATTTTGTGCGAACTAAGTGACGTAATTCCAGTGATTGTTGATAATATGCTAGAGCTTTATCTAAATTACCCATTACAGAATATATGAATGCAATATTATTTAACGCATTAGCAACTCCGTGCTTATCATCTATTTCGACATATAAATCATATTGGAGATGATAATGAATGAGTGCCTTTTGACGGTCGCCAAACCCAGACCAAATGACACCAATATCTGCATTAGTCATTGCTTCGCCACGCTTATAACCAATAGAGCGCCGCAAATCCAACACTTGTTCAAAATAGGCTAACGCTGTTTGCTTATCGCCTAAGCTAGATATTACACCAGCCATAGAAGCTAACGAGGAGGATTCACCTTTTTTATCACCAATTTCACGGCGTAGGGCTAATGCACGTTCATAAAATGTTATGGCTTCCTGATTGTTACCTAATCTTGAGTGATTTATTCCCCACTTATGTAATAAAACTGCCTCATCCGATTTCAATTGGACATCATTAGGTGATTCTTGGCGTAAGCATTCCACCGCATTCATGCCCATCTTGACCCAATCCCACAATTGCAATTCACGGCGATAATTAACCATGTCTGCCGTATTCACTGCGAACCGAACCGCCCGTGCCAAATCGCCTGTTGTACCAAATTGGGTACGTTCCATCAAAAGCCCACCTAATGCGATGATATTCGGGAAGTCATATTCGTGGTCAACCCATAATTCCTGATGTTCTAATAAATCCACAAAAATTTCTTTGGCACGTTGGATATAAAAATCAGCATATTTATCAAAAATGGCGGGGGCTTGGGGCGTGCCAATGGCTTCGCGCAACAAATCCGCGAGGGCATATCGGCGTTCTTTTTGGTTATAACGGACGAATTGATAACGTTGCAAGACGGTTAGCGCATCTAAAAATTCATCCTCATGGGTGATGGTATCTGGTTTAAGTGAATCTATCACCTCTAGTGGGAATGTGCCTTGTAACCATGTCAGGTTATGCAACAACTCAAAGGCTTGTATACCAAATTCTTCATCTTGGCGCATTGAATTGAGGGTGCTACGAATCATATCATCCAAAAAATCTTGAATTTCGCCCCGTTTGAGCGCCTTTAAGCGTCTAATCACTGTCTGGACAGGTGTTTCTAGCAATTGCCCAACCGCAAATTCAATCAGGCGGGGATGAAAACGGGCGGCTTCTGCCAACTCTTTGGCTTCATCCGTTGTGAGGGTAATTTGCTGACGATTGGCAAAATCATTCACCACATCCACAGCCGTTGTTGGAGAAAATGCTGGCGGTGGATATTGTTTTCTGGGCTTAAATTCTTCCCATACAATACGTGATGTGAGCAAAACAGGCACACCATAAGCATTCATTTTTTTGAGCAACACAATATAACCATCACGCACAGCGCCTTGTTGTGGCACATCTTCGGCATTATCAATGATGATGAGCGGTTTATATTCACCCAAACGGCGCAAAACATCATCGGTTTCGGTTTCATCAGGTAAATCAAAATGCTTGCGGATGAGCGAGACCACCTCATGGCTACGGCTGACAGGTGAACACCGATGCCAAATCGCGCCTTGTGGATATGCCAACGTAATCTCGGCAGAAATGCGCGATTTTCCCCAACCACCCAAGCCAATGACCTGTGTGACATGCGCCCCTAGCATCCCCTGAATGGCTTTCACATCTTCATCACGACCGCGCAAGGGATTATTCAAAAATGGCAGATGAAAGTGCATGACCTCTCTGCCCGTTAATTGTGCGCGAAAACCCGTAGGCATTGCCTCGCCAATTGAGCCTGTCTCACCTTTGATGGCGCGTAAAAATTGGTCTATCCCCTTATTAAAATCCCCAACAAGGTCGGCATGTTGAATCATTTTGATATACAACCACACATTTTCGGGTTTGCAAACTTGTATCCGCAACACATACAAAGGCTTATTCAATTCGCGGACGAGCAAACACTCGCTCCCACAAATTTCTGAACTGAGCGAATTTTCGGATTTGACGAACACGCCAATATCCGCATCCATAATGGCGGTACGAATTTCGTTATCCCAATTGGGGTCGCCTGGGAGGATACCATTCCGATGGTCTACCCAAACTTCATGACCCTGCCCTTCTAAAATATCCGCGATTTTGTCAATCTGTGCATCATCTTTGGTGCTATGACTGATAAACATCTTTTTAGGCATAAAATAATCACCCCTATGAATGATATGATATAATGAACATGTTCGTTATTGAGAGTATAACATAAAAATAGTCGCTTATTCATTACACACAGCACAGATTGTGGATGCAAAAGTCACCACATTATCTTTATAATGGATTGTTTGTAATCATTGAGTTAGGATGCCCATGCCCCCACGCGAACATCACCCCAAAATTTTGCTGTTTCACAAGCCCTATGGTGTACTGACCAAATTCACCGATGAAGAAAACCGTCCCACCCTCGCCGATTATATCCATGAGGATAAGATTTATGCCGCAGGGCGTTTGGATATGGATTCTGAAGGCTTATTGCTCCTCACCGATTGGGGCAAACTTAGCTATCGCCTCACCGACCCCGATTATGCCCATCCGCGTGTGTATTGGGTGCAGGTGGATGGTGCGCCAGATGAAAGCGCGTTGCAACGCTTGCGCGATGGTGTGGAATTGCGTGATGGACTCACCCGTCCCATTCAAGCCGAAATCATCTCTCCGCCAGATATTGAGGATAGACCCGTCCCCATTCGCTATCGGGCAAATATCCCGACCACATGGTTACGCTTAACCCTCACAGAAGGCAAAAATCGGCAAGTACGGCGCATGACCGCGCATGTGGGGCATCCGACATTGCGTATTATTCGTTATGCGATTGGCATCATCACCCTAGACGGACTCAAAGCGGGTGAATATCGGCGTGCCACCGCTACCGAAGAAGATTATCTCAAAGATTTTATGTATCGCCGCCCGCCGAAATAGGCTTGTGATTGCCGTTCCCATTTTTCTCATCAGGATCATTCAAATCGGTGAGCAAATCTGCGTCAACCAATTGCGGATGTTCGCCAGACGCGCGTTTTTCATCGGGCGAAATGGGGATGATTTTATCGCTAGACATTTGCACATTGCTGGTATCTACCTGTTGAATGGATTTGACCACCAATAATTGCTTAACCAGCAATGGCATATCATCCACATGAATGGGACGACCCAGTTCTACGCGCAAAATGGAGGTTGTGCCTGCTCCCATTTGCACCGCCACATTTTTAATCGGCAAACCTAACCTATCTAATGCCATGAGCGCCTTCCCCACCGCCCGATTCGAGTCACGCAGATGAATCCGCAGTTCATTGGTCACTTCATCGCGTCGCCAACGGTCTTCTAAGTCATCCAGAATCATCAGGGTGAATAAGACCAATAGTGTCACGATGACGGCTAACCAACCCAATCCCACCCCACAAGCGATACCTATGCCCGATGCACCCCAGATGGTGGCGGCAGTGGTGAGTCCGCGCACCATCGTCCCATGACGCAAAATTGCCCCCGCACCCAAAAAGCCAATCCCCGATACCACATAACTGGCAACACGCATGGGGTCACTGGCAATCGCATTCGGAAAAGCATATGCGCCCGCCATCGTCATCAAACATGCACCCAATCCCACCAAAATGTGCGGACGAAACCCACTGGCGCGTTCATGACCAGACCGTTCAAATCCAATCGCGCCACATAAGACTAAAACAAGTAATAATCGCCCGATGAGTATAGGGTCAAATGTGCCAAAAATCGGGTTAAGTGCTTCTCCAAGTTGTTGCATTACACTGTCCATAGCGCCTAGTCCTAAGTTTCATAAAACTTTCTTAAACTCTATTTAACAATGCAATGCACAAAATCGCAATAGCCGACTAACGCATTTCCTCGCGGCGGACACTTTCAATTGCCCGCACAGTCGCATTGATTTCTTGACGGCGTGCCACCACCAGCGCATTCACCAAACGGGTTTGCTGGTCAAGCGCAGTCAGGAGTACATCCACTTTGCGATGCAAATCTACAATTTCCATTTCATTTTTCAGGTTCACTTGATAATCATTTTGGGCTTGGGCGCGGTCTTTGCTGGCTTGCCGATTTTGCGACATCAAAATGACCGGTGCTTGCAGGGCGGCGAGTGTGCTGAGGGTCAGGTTGAGCAAAATAAACGGGGCGGGGTCAAATGCCCCACTACCCAATGCCAAATTCACCCCCATCCAGCCCAACATCAGCAATAAAAACGCGATGATAAATGTCCAGCTACCTGCCCATGTCGAAATGCGGTCAGCCATGCGTTGACCAAACGTTGCTTTTTCGTCCAAATCTTCGTACACATCATCCGTAACGGTACGCGGACGCAAATCTTCAATGATTTCGCGGGCTTCGGGACTAAGCAAATTTTCCAATTCTTCGGCTTCGGTGATTAACGCTTCAACACGCGCATCGGCATCTTCATCGGGGAACAGCGATAAACGGTCAAAAATCAAATCGTTGTACATCATGCACCTCTTCTCATCCATCAGGGTGAATATACAAAAACAAATATGGAATTATGAGTTTTTTATGCCATGCACATCAGCAAAGACGCAAAAATATGCACTCAGATGAGCGTTTTGGCATATTGAGGAACATAAGCACTGCGGGTATTGCTCTGCCAACGCAGAGTCGGCGGTCAGGTGGGGGTATCATCTCATCCCACTCTATCCGCCATGAAGGGGATTGATTAGAGGGGAGAAGCGATAGCCACAACAAGACCACCGCTACGCGCGGGAGGCTTATGTTCGTTACTACTAGGGCTATCTTTCATTTCATCCTACTTTGTAAAACCAATAAAAGACGTGATGTTGTGTCATCACGTTAAAATCATTGTAAGCCCGTTTTTGCCGATTGGCAAGCCTGCAAAATTAACGGTTTTGGTTATAAATTCGTGTTATAATCGTTTGTAGATAACAACAAAGTGAGGGATATGACGCAAATGATACCAGGTCCAAAAGGAAAATTTTTGACGGGTAATTTGAATGATATGCGCCAAGATTTTTTGCAATTTTTGGTGGATACCGACCGTGACTATGGTCCCGTATCGCAAATTAGCGCGGGTCCTGTGAAAATGGTCATCCTATCCAACCCCGATGATATTGCGGATGTGTTGGTCAAGCGTGCCGACCTATTTTATAAGACTAAAAGCACCAAACGCCTGCTAAATACCCTATTAGGTGATGGGCTGGTCTCGTTAGAAGGCGCAGACCACAAACGGCATCGGCTCATCATGCAACCCTCATTTCATGCGCGTCAGGTGGTCAATTATACACAAGTGATTAACGATTACACCAAGTCGTGGCTCAAATGGCGCAAAACAGGCGAAACATTAGATATTGTGCCATCATTTGCCGATTTGTTATTGGATATTGTCATCGGGACGTTCTTCTCCACAACACTCACACAAACCCCAGCCATCCGCACCGCCATGCAATCCTTCAGCCGCGCCTTAGATTTACAAATTCGTAGCCCTATCCCCCTCCCCAAATGGCTACCGACTAACCTGAATCGCACTGTGGCAGATGCCCTACAAAAACTGGATACGATTGTCTATTCCTTGCTCAAAGAACGGCGCGAGATGAAAACACCGCCCGATGATTTGCTCACGGGTCTAATTTATGCGACTGATGAGGACGGCAAACCACTCACCGATAAAGAAATTCGGGATGAAATTGCCACCATCTTCTTCGCAGGCTATGAGACCACCACCACCAATCTGTCATGGATTTTTTATCTACTCGCCAAAAATCCACAAGTTGCCGATAAACTACGGGCAGAATTTGCCCAAACCGATATCAATGTCACCACCTCGCGTAAGCAACTGCCCTATTTGGATGCGGTGATGAAAGAGGTGTTGCGCCTGTATCCCGCCGCATGGTTATTTGACCGCGAACCCATTGAAGATGTCACGCTAGGGGGATATACCATCAAAAAGGGGCAGACGCTTTATATCAGCCCATATGTTGTTCAACGCAAAACCGAATATTTTGAAAATCCGACAGACTTCAACCCAGACCGCTTTTTGCAACCAGCCAATAAAGAACTCCCACATTTTGCTTATTTTCCATTTGGCGGGGGTCCGCGTGTGTGTATTGGTCAATCCTTTGCACAACATACCACCACGCTCATCTTGATGGCGATATTGCCCCGTTTGCAATTTGAACTCATGCCCAATCAAACCATTATTCCCGCCGCATCTGCGACCATCGTCCCTAAACATGGAGTCATGATGCGGGTTAATTTATTATCATATTGTGGATATGACCAGCGGAAGCATCTTACCCCAAAATGTATTATCTCATGCGGGGGCGGCGGCACGCAAAGCCCCCAGTAATATTGGAACAATTATTATCGTGGGACCCAGCACATTTTTACGCACCTTTTTCAGTTTTTTCAAACGGATGTATGGCATGTTGAATCCTCAGCAAGAACAACACTTACACATGGTCGCCACATTGGGCGAAGCATATGACATATTAAATAAGGCTGAATTAAAATAGCCGTGAGGAATCCCCTCACGGCTAAAAATTTTAGATTGCGATTTTACGATGCGATTCGACCCAATCCACAACCGAATTTTCCAGTTGTTCAAAATCATCAAGGATGAATAACTTGTTGTGCATGGCACGCGGGCTTGGGATAATCCGTTCAAATTCGTCTAATGAGTACGGCACACGCGCCACCTCATCCGAATAGGCTTTGTGCATCTCGCCATA
>JALONZ010000084.1 GCA_025454675.1 Anaerolineae bacterium
GGGATGTTGTTCAGGGAATGTCCTCGTGATGTAGGACTCAGAGGGAAAACAAATATGTTGCAACGTTTATTAATTGACCGCATCGAGAATCGGATTCTCGTCGGCATCACCATGTTTGTCGGGATTATGATTTTAATTGGTTGGGTGGCTATCAATGAAGGTGAACGGATGCGTTCATTCGATAACCAATTCCAAGCACGTTCTATTGAATTTGGTGCAGAGTTGTTTGCCGCCAACTGTACATCGTGTCATGGGACAGATGGACGGGGTGTTGGGAATTTTGGTCCCGCCCTGAATAGTCCATTGATGTTTGGGCATGATTATTTTGCGACCATCAATGACCAAATTGAAGCCATTAATCGTCAAGAAATTGAATTAATTTCCGAAAAAGACGGGTTGATGCAAGAATTTGTGAATGCGAATGATGCTCGCAGGGAACAAATTCGGGCGCGGACTGCCGAAATTGATGCCTTATTGACCAGTGAAGAAGGTTTGGCGGCACAGCGTACCACTGTTTTTGCAGAACGTGATGCTTTGCTCACACAATTACAACCCGCCATTGATTTGGGCTATCCACAACCGACAGTGAATGAAGACGGGACTGTAACATCAACATTCAGCCGTTTAGCACAATTGGAATGGAATGGCTCGCTTAGTTCATTTGTTTATACCACCTTGATTCATGGTCGTCCCACCAGCAAAAGCTATTGGGAAAATGCCCAAATGGTATCATGGTCACAACAAACGGGTGGTGCATTGCGTGATGACCAATTGCGGAATTTGACCAATTATATCCTCAATTGGGATAAGGGCGATGCGTGGACAGTCGAAGATGCGTTAGCTGTGCTTCAATACCCACTTGTACCCGTTGTTGGTGGTGGGGAAGCCGTTGCCGCCGCGCCTCCTGTCGGGGCTGATGTGGATGCAATCGTGGAACAATTAGCGACTGTTATCGGCGACCCGGCGCGTGGCGACCAAATTTATAACAACCAAGCCCGTTCACAAACAGGGGCGCGTTTGGGTTGTGGTGGTTGTCATTTGAATGGTGTTGCGGGACCTGCACATAATGCCAAATGGGATCATTTCCTGAATGAATTGGTAAATGAACCCCAATTCGCAGGGTACAGTGTGGAAAAATATATGGTCGAAAGCATTGTGAATACGGGTGCCTATATCGTCTCTGGGTATGCCGCAGGTGCGATGCCCGGTGATTTTTCTAACCGTATGAGCCTGCAAGATATGGCGGATATTTTGGCTTATCTGCATACCTTTAGCGCGGTAGACCCGTATGTCGCCCCAGTTGCGGGTGAACAACCTGTCGCCGAAGCAACACCAGAATCTTAAATCGTATTTTTGGCGGGGACGTGATATATCACGTCCCAACAACCATCAATGCGGTTATACGATTGTAGGGACGGCATACATGTCGTCCACAATAGGTTGATAACAAAATTCCCCCCTAGCGATAGGGGGTTTTTGATTTTATACCACTTGGGTATTTGCCACATGCCCAACGATTGCTACAATATTCACAATTTTGTGATATGCAAATGAGAGTGATGAATCCTCATGGCGAGATATAAATATCCAATTTTTTTTGTCATAGCCTTAACTCTGATTGGGGTAGGGTATATTTTAGCGCAAACCGCCACCCCAACCATCCCCGCCGATTTTGAATGTTCCCAAGCCGAACTCATCTTTGTGCAATACGATTTTCAGGTCGCACTCGATACATTTGATGAGCAATATCTGCAAAGCCCCGATACGGCGCTGGCACTGTTGTATGATACAGGCAAAGCCTATCAACAATTGGCGCTGAAATGTGGTTATTTGCCCCCTGATTTTGCCAGTCTTGCCGCGGGGACAGATATGGCGATTATCATGAATGCGCTGAATGATTTGCAAGGCGACCCCATTCGTGGACAAGCAATTTATAACAACCTCGAATTATCAGGCACAGCCGACCAAGTGGCGTGCGCGGGGTGTCATGAATCGGAAGGCGGGACAGCGCCCCTCACCGAAGGTACATGGACGCGCTGGGACGAAATTCATCGCCTAGAACCGCAATTTGAAGGCTATACCTTCGCGCAATATATTGTGGAAAGCATTATTTATCCGAATGCGTACATCGCAGAGCCATATGCTGAAGGGGTGATGCCGATTGATTTTGGCGAAAAACTGACACTTCAGGATTTGGCTGATATAATCACCTTTTTGGAAAGTCAAGACCAGTTATTGGATTGATACCCCACTTATGCGGTACAATGAGGGTATTATTTGAAAACATGTGAGGAGTTTATTTGATGACCCGTCAAAAATGGATGACCTTGTTTGTTGTTTTGTGCATGACGTTGTTGATTGCCACCACGCCCGTGTTTGGCGCAGAAGAGCCAGTGGCAGAAACACCCACCACCGCCGAAGAAGCGGTAGATTATGGACCTGGAACGACCCTCATCTTTTTGCTGATGGGTATAACGGGTGTTACGGTGGTTGGTGCATTCAATTGGTTTACTGAAATGAGCGAGCGTAAAGAGAAAAAATCATCATCATAAGGATGAAAAAAATTAGATAAGTTGGAGGATTTTGGGATATGACTGATGTAACGCTAGATACAAATGTGCCTCATGCACAACCCACATGGGAAAAATCTGCCACAACTGCCCCTGCTAAACAGGGTTTATCATGGCAATTATGGTTAGGGCTTGCCCTGATTTTGGGCGCGGTTGCCTTTCTGATTTTAGGGAATACACTGGGTGGCGCACAATATTTTACCACTGTCGAAGCATTGATGGCGAATCCAGAAGAACATATCGGCAAAACGATTCGTATTTCTGGCGCGGTGGTGGGCGAAACGATTGATTATGATTCACAAAATTTGAATATCGGCTTCACGATTGCACATATCCCCGAAAATGCCGAAAACATTGGCGAAGCCTTGTTTATCGCCGCCAATGATGCGAATGCGACACGCTTACCGATATATATCGAAAACACAGTCAAACCCGATTTACTTCGTCATGAGGCGCAAGCGATTCTCACTGGTAAATTGGGCGAAGATGGGGTTTTTTATGCGACAGAACTCTTGCTGAAATGCCCAAGTCGGTTTGAAGACGGGGCAAATCCATTGTCTGAAAGTCGTGCAGGATAATCATTTTGAGACGATATAACCACTTTTTGGGAATTATTTTTATCATGTTTGTCTGTGTATCTGGGGTGATGGCGCAAGCTGAACCCACCCCAGATGTGACACCGGAAGCCACGCCCATTGTGCGTGAATCGGTACAGGGTTCAATTTCGGGGCTGATTACGGTTGGTACGCCAAATATCACCTTGCCAGCCGATACCATTGTCACCTTGCACATATTTGATATTGTGACCGAGACCGAATCTACATTGACCACACCAATTACACCCGATAATACCTATTTATTTTCGGATGTGACGATTACGGATGGGGATTTTTATTTTGTCTCTGTCGCATTTGATGGACGCAATTATGGTAGCACCCCTGTGACGGGGAATACCGAATTTCCCAATTTAGATTTGCCTGTGGTGGTTTATATGACGACCACCGACCCAGATGTGATTGGCATCATGAACCTTGTGGTGCAAATTCAACCCACAGAAGGCGTTTTGGGATTCACACAGGTGATACAATTTCGCAATCAATCTGACCGCATGTATTTGGGTGATACCCAGCTTGAAGATGGTCGGCGTGTCACACTCGATTTGAGCGTGCCTGTTGGCGCATTGGTCACAGAATTATTGGTGATGGTGGGCAATCAACCTGTTGGGTCATCTGATGCGAGTTTTATTGTGGATACCAGCACATTCTCAGTGCGTTATACCGACCCGATTTACCCTGGTCAAGATTACTTATTTATCATGAATTATGTCATGCCCTATGAGCAAGATGCAGTGATGGAATTCCCTATTGGGCATCGGTTTATTGGTGAAATGCGTATTTTAACCAGCACGGATGAATTGCGTGTTTCTGGTGAAAATTTGCAATCACTCGGCATACAAATGATGGGTGAGGAAGAATATTTGGGGTATGGTGGACGCTTTGACCTGATGCCTGATGACCTGATTCGTTATGAACTTAGTGGGCGTGTTGCGGGTGTTGGCGAATTTGATACGAATCCCCAGCCTGCGCGTGTTGTGACGGCGGTGTCGTCGGATAATTTGCCATTACTCTTGCTGATTATTGGTTTTGGCATTGTGGTGATTGTGGTCGGTGGTGTGATTGTCATTAATCGGCGCAAAAACTTGCCACAGCAACCCATTGAAGGACGTTTCAAATGACCGAGCAACCGCGCCCCCTGATTGAAATTACCGATTTGGTCAAGCAATACGATGTGTTGCCTGTTTTGCGTAAACTCAATTTAACGGTGCATCGTGGCGAATTTGTGGCGCTACTGGGTCCCAATGGGAGCGGAAAATCCACACTTTTACGTTTGCTATGCGCCCTCACACGTCCCACCAGTGGCGAAATCCGCATCGGTGGATGGTCATTGCCCAAAGAAATTAACGCCGTCCGCGCTCAGATTGGGCTGGTGAGTCATAAACCGCTTTTTTATGAAAATTTGACCGCCACCGAAAATTTAACTTTTTTTGGGCGCTTATATAATATCCCCGCGACTGAATTACCCGATAGAATCCGTCAGATGTTGGATGAAGTGGGATTGATTAAACGCGCTCATGACCTTGCGCGGACATTTTCGCGCGGGATGCAACAACGCCTCTCGATTGCGCGGGCGTTATTGCATCAACCCGATGTGTTGTTATTCGATGAGCCGTATACTGGCTTAGACCAACTGGCGGGCGGGATTTTAGATGATTTGTTACGCAAGGCGCATCAATCGGGGCGGACGATTATCATGACGACACATCAATTAGAACGTGCAGAGGCATTGGTCAGCAGGGCAGTCATCATCAAAAAAGGGGTGATTGGTTATGATGAGCCGATAAATCCCGCCAACCCGCCAAATTTGGTCAAAATTTATACCGAAGTCACTGGGATGGTGAACGCGCTATGACCACACCCTTATGGAGAACTGTTTTTTCGATTATTCGCAAAGATTTGCGTGCTGAATTGCGTAGCCGTGAGCTGGTCAGCACGATGGTGTTATTTGCGTTATTAAGTGTGCTGGTATTCAGTTTTGCCTTAGAATTAGACCGCACCGCCCGCCAAGAGGTGGTGAATGGCATTTTGTGGGTGACATTGGTCTTTGCCAGCATTTTGGGGTTGAATCGTAGCCTTGCCACCGAGCGCGAATTGGGTGGTATGGATGCGATGATGATTTCGCCCATCCCGCGCATGGCGATTTATTTGGGCAAAATGGTGGGGAACTTCTTATTTGTGTTGGTGGTCGGGCTGGTTTTGTTGCCCATCATGACTATTTTGTATAACATGGTACTCATCCAAATCCCGCTGATTGCCACATTGATTTTAGGCGTATTTGGACTGGCATCCATCGGCACGCTCCTCGCCGCCATGACCGCACAAACCCGCTCGCGTGAGACATTGCTCCCGATTGCGATGTTACCCGTGATTATCCCCTTGTTGCTGGTTGTCATTGCCGCCGCATCTACCGTTCTAAAAGGGGATGACGCATGGAATTGGATAGCTGTTTTGGGGTTGGTGGATGCCATTTATGCCGCATTGGGCTTATTGCTATTTGAATATGTCATTGAAGACTAGCCACAAAAATTGTATAATTCAACTATAGATTTTTATAGATTTTGGGAGATTTTTACATGAAAAGTGATGTTTCTGCACCACCGAATGGGTTGCGTGTCATGACAATTGCGACCATCGTTTTAACGGCTATCGGATTTGTCCTTGCGATGTTTGTCGCGCGGACAGATGTTGACCAAGGCGATGTGCAACGGCTTTTCTATTTTCACATGCCAAGTTTCTTTGGCGCATTTGTAGCGTTCATTGCGACGGTGGTTGGTGGTGTGAATTATCTTCGTACCCGCCAAAATCGTTGGGATACATTGGCATTGGCAGGTGTTGAAGTGGGTTTGGTGTTGGCATTTATCAATTTGCTCACGGGGTCGGTTTGGGCGCGTCCCATTTGGAATACATGGTGGACATGGGACGCACGTTTGACCAGCGCCGCCATTATGTGCCTGACGTATGCGGCGTATCTGATGTTGCGGAGTGGGATTGAAAATCCTGAAAAACGCCGTGTATTTGCGTCTGTGTATGGGATTGTATCCATCACCACCGCCGTCTTGACATTGGTCATCATTCGTATCGTGCCAAATACAATTCACCCTGCCGTCATCGGACCCAGCCCGCAAAATGCCGAAGGTGCATTTGAATTTTCGCAAAATGTGGCTCTGGCACTGGGACCGAATTTCATCATCTGGGGATTTTTGATTCCGATAACCCTGATGTGGTGGCGGATTCGCTTGCAAAATCGGGCGGATGTGGTGCAATTGCGTAAAATTGAAGCCCTCGCTGAAGGATAATATTGATGAAAAAATTGATTTTGCTTATTTGTCTATTGATGCTTACAATGCCTGTCTTTGCACAGGAAGATGAAGCCGAAGAAGCACCCGCATTGCCTCCGATTCCGTATTTTGTGGCGGAAAATGCCAGTCGCAAATTTAATGTGCCTGTGCCGTTTGATTGGGAAGATGCGAGTACAGACCCGAATATCGCACATTTTACGCATCCGAATGGATTAGGGGAAATTTATGGTTTGCCCGTTGACCCGCAAGATGCACAAGCCGCCGCCGAGACCGCCATAAAGCAAATTTTGGGCGATATTTCGCTCACAGCGCGATACAGTGGTCAATTTCAACTGGATGGCAATGATTGGGGCAAATTCGCGTTTACATCGGAATTGGGGACGGTCACAGCCTTCACCCAAACCCGTTATGAAGCGGTGTATGTGTTGTTTTATCATTATCCCAAAACCGACCATGAATTTTATTTTATGGCGCAAAATGTGGTGGATGAAGAAACACCACAAACCATTGTGTTGGATGCACTCAGCACACTATACCCTGAGATTCCAGAGACACCGCAATCCGAAACAATTGTCCCCTTATCGAATGGGGATTGGACACGCCAAGTTTATGCGCTAGGTGATGGGGAATTGGTCACATTATGGCAAAAACGGGGCGCTGTGGTGTATATCACAGTCGAAAATGGCGATGGTGCGGTGGTGGATAGTGTGAATAAGGCATTATTTACCAGTTTATTCGGATTTTTTATCACCCCGCGCAACACAGAATATATGTGGCTTGGGCTGATTGTCACCTTTGGAATCGCGGGGATATTCGTGCTGAGTTTATTCTTGCGCCATCGCGGATTGAGTCGGGATGAGGCGCTGGTGCGCGAGTTGGCGAAAGGCGCATAAACCAGAAA
>JALONZ010000601.1 GCA_025454675.1 Anaerolineae bacterium
TCTAAAACGCGGATAGCCAGAATGCTTTAGCATCTGGCGATAAAAATGAGCGAATTTAACCTATTTTGATGCCATAATGTTTCATGCGTAAGCCCTATATAGCACCACGCCAAAATCGGTTATAATGAAAAGTGAATATGAATGAGATGAGGTGAATAGATGACACTCCCAGACATCTTTGAGGCGGTTAAGCACCTTTCACAAGATGAGTTAACCCAGTTAAAACGCTACATTTATCAGCACGAAAAAGGTTTGCCCGATTTATCGGCGTTTGAGGGGTTATCCGATGAGGCATTATGGGCAATTGTAGATGACCGTCCCGTTGAAATGATTCGGTTAGGCAAATTGCGCGAATTACGAAATGAGCGCCGTTTAACAGCCGATGAAGAATATGAAGTTGAACAGCTTTTAGAAGCCTATCAGCAATTTATATTGAAACGCTCAAAGGCAATGGCGGTATTACATCAGCGCGGGATAGATGTGATGACGGAACTATCGAGGCGTGCATGACCTCAATTTCAAGAATATTGGTGCAATGGTTATAAAAATGATGCCATACAAGCAATTGACCCACAAACAAATCATATGCAACCCTTATTTAATCCACGACAACAGATATGGGATGACCATTTTCAATGGGATGAGACAGGTACACACATCATTGGTCTAACAGCGATTGGACGAGCGACCATTTTGCAACTAAAAATGAATCATCCTGCCACTGTGGAATCACGAAAACTATGGGTATCAGCAGGTTGGCATCCACCCAAGTAGGATATACCGCAAAAAACATCAGGTGCGGGATGTGGCGTATAGCACCACGCCAACGGCAATCGCCAGATTTATTTTGGCGGATGTAAACCTACAGTGACCCATATTCTACGCGATTCAACCAAAGCATCCCGATTCATTTTTAGGCGGTCTATGGTGGCGTGTCCGATTGATGTTTTGCCGATGATGAATATACCCAATTCATCCCACTGAAAATGGTCATCCCATACTTGGGTACGTGGATTAAATAAGTGTTGTTCGGTGTTGGTTTCGGGGTCGATAGCACGGGTTACATCTTTTTTATGTTTATTGCATCCCTGACAGCAGGCGCTGAGGTTATTCGGATTGTTATCGCCACCTAAACTAACAGGCATGATGTGGTCAATTTCCAGTGAAACAATCATTTTTTTAGAGGTGTGGCAATATTCGCATAATCCGTTGGCGCGGTCTATCACCTGTTGGCGAATCTGCTTGGGGATATACGTCATTCCCGCTTCTCCAACTCGGCTTTCACATCCACGCCATGCCGATGAAGCGCCAACATCGCTTTGGAACGCCTCAATACATAACGGTCATATGATTCGAGTAATTGGTCAACCTCATATTCTTCATCGGCAGTCAACGGACGCACATCACGCAAATCGTGTAATTCATCCAGCCGAATTTGTTTAATCACATGAAACGGCTCATCTAATATTGCCCGTAATTGCTCATCCGTCAGTTGGTCAAAAACAGTTTGGTCGGGGACATCATCGTCTAAGCCAACCGATAACCAATTCAATGCAATATTTTCAATAGGACGATTATCTATTTGCGCCATTGTTTGTAGGCGTTCATAAATATGCTTGGGTAATTGGATGGTAATGATATTTTCAGACATGTTAGCCTCGCTTTTTATCCTGATTATACCGCAAAAAACATCAGGTGCGGGATGTGGCGTATAGCACCACGCCAACAGCAATCGCCAGATTCAGCGAATCTATCGCGTCTGTGTGCGGAATGACCACCGATTGCCCCATATCGGCAAAACTGGGGGGCAAGCCCGCGCTTTCATTGCCAAAAATCAGCGCATGCGCCATCCGTCATCAACGGGTAGGCGTTGTGGTGTGGAAATTGGGCGCGATACGCCTCGAAGGTGGAATATTTGGCGATATTCAGGCTAAACACGGCACCCATGCTGGCACGCACCGCACGCGGGTCGTGATAATCGGCGCACGGTTGGATGAGGGCGATATGCCCCACCCCAAACCCCAACGCCGTGCGGAAAATCGTCCCCAAATTGCCCATATCGGACGGCGACACCAGCACCAAATGATTTTTATCTGGCGCGAGGGGTGTGCTGAGTTTGTCGAACACCGTCATGATGAACGTATTTTCCGATGGCGCAAGTTTTGATAGTGTTTTATCATCTTGGATGAACGGGATGCCATGCGCCTCGCACAGGGCATGGATTTTGGGGAGGGCATCACTTTTGTGGGCGCGGGCTTCGTATAACACCGCGCGACAAGCATGTGGGGCGTGCGTGAGCGCCTCTAGGGACGGGAAAAATCCGAAGGCGTAACTATGGGTGTCTTGGGGGGCATATTTTTTATACATGCCCATGATTATAACGCAAAATGGGGTTGATAACCGCCCTCACATCAAACCATATCCCATACATTTTTCACAAAAAAACGATACAAATGGCTAGTTTTCATCGTCTTTTTGCCAAAATCATGTTATGCTAGAATTAATGAACATATTTGTCATCCCAATAAACATATTCAGATAAGTGAATATATTTTTATGAACACGCAACCGAAAATACCAACTCTCATCGCACTCTGGCACAAGATAAAGCCCGTGTTGCGTGTCATCACCACCCCATCGGCGCATTTTTACCCCGATATTCGTTATGATGAGGTGCAAAAAATCCGTGCGCTTCATGTCACCTTGTTGGTATTGGGAGGGGTTGTTTTATTGGTTAACATCCCCCTATTGGGGATAACAGGCGGTACAGCCGGAGTCACATCCAAATTGGTCATGCCCAGTTTTTGGTTATCGGCGCTCATTGGCTACATCTTGTCGTGGCGTGGGATGTGGCGGGTTGCCTTGCACAGCGTGTATCTGGTGCAATTGAGCATCTTGACCAGCCTCGCCTTTCATATCGGGGATGAGCGCGGGGTGTTGGCG
>JALONZ010000085.1 GCA_025454675.1 Anaerolineae bacterium
CAGCTTCTGGTATTTGGCGGGTAGCTTATCCACAAAAATTATCGCAAGGGGCAGATTTTTATATGCAACCTGTTTGGCATCCGCGCGGGGAATATATTGCATATATCGCATGGAATCATCCCAATATGGCGTGGGATGGGACAGAATTACACCTTGCTCGGATTGGTATCGGTGAAAATGGATTACCCTTCATCAAAGAGGACGTGGTGATTGCAGGGGACATCAAAACCGCCATTTTTGCGCCCCAATTTTCACCCGATGGACGCTATTTATCGTATATCAGTGATGCGTCTGGATGGGGCAATATTGATGCGTATGATTTGAATACCAAACGGCATGTGCAGGTGACACATGGTGTATTTGAACATGCCCGTCCCGCATGGTTACAGGGGATTAAAACCTATGGTTGGTCATCTGATAGCAAAAGCATTTATTTATTACGCGCTAAAGATGGTGTAACAGGCTTATATGCTCATGAGGTGGGGAATGGGGCAGAAAAATATATAGGTGGGTTGCGTCATTATACCCATCTGGAACAAGTAGCAGTCGCGCCCAACGGCAATTTAGCCATGATTGCCAGTTCACCCCAAATGCCACCCCGTATCATCAGTTATTCAGGCAAAGGGTATGAACAAATTCATCGGCGTGCTTCATCCGAGACGATTTTGCCTGATGATTTATCTAAAGCGGAACACATCTCATGGATAGGACACGATGGTCAATTGGTGTATGGGGTATATTACCCGCCGACTGAGAATTTTATTGGAGATGGCGCACCGCCATTAATTGTGATTGTTCACGGCGGACCGACTGCACAAAAGGCGCTGAATTATGATGACGAAGCCCAATTTTTTGCCACACGCGGTTATGCTGTGTTGTATCCAAATCATCGTGGGAGTACAGGATATGGGCGCGAGTATTGTCAGGCGTTGCGTGGGGCATGGGGTGTGTATGATGTAGAAGATTCGGCATCGGGCGCGTTGGCATTGGTGGAACGCGGGCTGGCAGACCCCACACGGCTGGTCATCATGGGCGGGAGCGCGGGCGGGTTTACCGCGTTGCAATCACTGGTGACGAAACCGAATTTTTATCGGGCGGGGATTGTGCGTTATGGGGTGGCGAATCAATTTATGTTGGCGATGGATACGCATAAATTTGAATCGCGCTATAACGATTCGTTGTTGGGGGCATTGCCACAAGCCGCTACAGTGTATCGGGAACGCTCGCCATTATTTCATGCCCATCGCATCAAAGACGCGCTCATTTTATTTCAGGGGAGTGATGATGCGGTTGTGCCACAAAACCAATCAGATACATTGGTGAATGCCTTGCGGATGAATGGTGTGCCTCATGAATATGTGGTATATGCAGGGGAGGGGCATGGCTTCCGTAAGCCCGAAAACGTCAAAGATTACTATGAACGCATCCTGCGCTTTTTGGCTCAGATGGTGCTGTATGTGTGATATACTGTGAAAAATGGGATTGTGAGAAGGTGCATGAATTATGGATGTGAAAGAAAAACGCTATACCGCCGAAGAATTTTGGGAATATGCCCAATTGCCAGAAAATCAACATCGGAAATTAGAATTGGTGAATGGGGAAATTGTTGAGGACGATATGGCATCTGTAAAATCAATTAATACGATTGTTGCTGGACGCATTATCACATCCCTAAATAATTATGTTATCCCGCGCAATTTGGGGAATGTGAGCGTGCCTGATGGTGGGTTTCGTTTGAATGATTATATGGTCAGACAGCCTGATATCGGATTCATTTCATGGCAACGGTATCCCGAAATTATAGATGGAATAATGCCTGCGCCTGAATTGGCTGTTGAGGTGGTTTCTCAGAGAGAAGATATTTTTCAGAAAACCCGCGATTATTTATATAACGGGGTTTTGGAAGTGTGGGCGATTTACCCTAAGTCGCAAGAACTGATTATATTTTGGCTTGATGATGATAGCCAAGTGGCAACAAAACGTTACGGTATCAATGATGTTTTACGCAACCGCGCCGTTTTGCCCGATTTTGAAATGCCCATCAAAGACATTTTTCCATCAGGTTATTCACCCAAATAAATAACACGGGGCGAATCTTTCGCCCCTATTCATCACTCGCTATACACCCAAACGGTTACACCACCCTCCAATTGGGCTTGAACCCGCCGATAGGCATTGGTCTCGTAACGGTCAAACCGCGCCAATTCTTGTTCACTCACCTCTAACACCATGCCATTGACCGCTTGATTTTCGGCAGGACGGACAATTGGATAGACACGCCCACCCAGATTAATGGTCGTTTTTTCGTAATTGGCAAGTCGGGCGGGGATGCCAAAAATGATGCGCCCAACCAATGATTTTTGAATATCGGGGTCTTGAAGTGTGCCGTAAACAAATAATTTTTCCATAAAAATCCCTCATGTAAAATATATTTTTAGATTGTGCAGAAATTCACACTTATGAGTATAACCCAAAACGCGGTTTTGTGTGTGATGAGTTGATTAATGACCTATTATAACATATCACGGATATGATATTCTGTCAGTTGTGCAATGCACATGGCTAAATCACTCATCATGCCGTCTTCCATAGACCAACACAGGCTCAAGGATGCATGGATATAAACAAACGCTAAAACCCGCTTATGGCTAACTTTTAGCTCATCCGCCAAAATTGCTGATTGTTTCAATAGGCGTGCCTCAGTACATACTAAATCAGGAATATTGATTGGATTGCATAAGACATTTGCCACATCATAAGTCCGTTCTCCAATTAATCCTTTGGGGTCGAATGCCAACCATCCCCGTTTAGGATGATGACGGATATTTTCGTGATGAATGTCTCCATGAAGTACACAAATCTGATGCGGATTGCTTAATAACTGGTCTGCAAGTTGTGATGCTCGCTTGAAAATCGGCTCAGATGTAGGGTTTTCTGAGTGGCGAAATAATGATCTAAACCTGCGCCTAAGTGAGATAAGCCCGTCTGTATGTTGCGGAAGTGGGCGTGAATGTAGCTGATTAACCACATCTGCGATGATATTTGTTGCTCCATCATCATCACCACGCTCTACCAGATTTATCAAACTATTACTATTCGCATATTCTAAAAGATGTGCTTGGTCATCAGCTTGAATGAGTCGAACTGCACCACAACCATCAAAATGGCGCAATGCGATTGCACCACCTGCTTCATCATCCACTCCGATAGGCTTTAGTAATTTGAGGATGGCTATTTCGGATTGATAAGTGACTGTATAAATGTGGCTGGTGGCAGTTTCGGTGAGTAGGTGAGGGGTGCTAAGTCCCCATTTTTCAAGATACAGATTCAGCATATTTTTCTTCCAAGAGATAAAAAAATAGAGGGATTGCTCCCTCTATAAAATTATACACCCAATCGCAGGTTATCCCTTTGCAGGAATTTTATCCGCCCCGCCCAAATACGGACGTAAAGCCTCTGGGATGATGACACTGCCATCGGCTTGTTGATAATTTTCCAGTATGGCGATTAAAATGCGCGGGGTTGCCAATCCGCTCCCATTTAGGGTATGCACAAATTGGGTCTTTTTGCCCTCTGTGGGGCGATATTTGATATTGGCGCGTCTGGCTTGGAAGGCTTCGGTGTTGCTACACGAACTCACTTCTAGCCATTCACCACTGCCCGCCGCCCACACTTCCACGTCATATTTTTTGGTGGCGCTAAAGCCCAAATCACCCGACACAATTTCTAAACGGCGATGTGGTAATCCGAGTGCCTTACAAATATCACAAGCCGCCTCGACCAACGATTCGAGTTCATCGTAGCTGGTTTCGGGGGTGGTGAATTTATACATTTCTACTTTTTGGAATTGATGCACCCGTTTAATCCCGCGTGTATCGCGCCCTGCCGATGATTTTTCACGGCGGAAACAGGGGGTATCTGCCACAAAATAGAGGGGGAGTTGGCTTTCATCCAAAATTTCGTCACGGAATAAATTGGTGATGGCGACTTCGGCGGTGGGGAGCATGTAGATGTCCGCTTCTTGGTCATGATACACCACATCGGTGAATTTGGGGAATTGCCCCGCGCCATATAGCATTTCGGCTTTCACAAAGAAGGGGACATATACCTCTTCAAAGCCTTTTTCGCGTGCCATATCCAAGAAAAAGGCTTCGAGTGCGCGTTGCAAACGTGCGCCCCAACCACGCAGGACATAAGCACGGCTACCTGCCAGTTTGACCCCACGCTCAAAATCAATAATCCCCAAGTCTACGCCCAAATCCCAATGTGCTTTGGGTGCAAAATCAAATTCAGGAATTTTTCCATCGGGTTGATGTGGGATGTTGTGTTCGTCACTCTCGGCGACAGGGACACTATCATGGGGAATGTTAGGCAACCACAACACATTTTCTTCGAGTTTAGCATCCACATCGCGCAATTGCTCATTCAGCGCATTCACCAAATCGCCCATCTCGCGCAATTCGTTGGTGAGGGCTTCGAGTGCGCTGTTGAGGTCGGTTGTATCGGTCACTGTGGACGTATTTTGATTGCCCATGAGTACCGCTTCGGCGGTATCAATATCGCCATTTTGGATGAGTTGGGTTGCGCCTAATGCGCGGGCAATTTTATCGGCATCTGCCAGTTTTTTATCGCCACGCAACATGCCCATCGCTTTATTCAATTTGTTGCGCCCTGATTGCAGTTGTTCACTTTTTATCAATAATTGGCGGCGCAATAGGTCGAGTGCGACAACCGTATCCACCCGTTCAAGGGCAGGGGGGTCGTATAATTTACCGAGTTGTTCTTTCACCCAGTCTGGTTTTTCGCGGATGAGTGTTATATCGAGCATGGTTTAATCTCCTTGTTGGTCATCGTCGGTTGGACGGGTTAAATCGGCACGTAGCCGTAAAAAGGCAAGTATTAGCCCTATGATGATTATGCCAATAATCAGGGCATCCCAAAGTTCACGAGTCATGAATTCCATTATCTATCCTTATCAATCAAAAACGCCCGTCAGACCATATCAGACGAGCGTTTTGTGAATTATCAATTCTCGTTGGTGGTGGTCTGGCGAACTCAGTTGGAATCAGAAGAAGATGCAGAAGAAACGGTCATTTCTGTCCATAATGGCAATATGATATGGGTGTTGAATAATACTTCTGCTGATTGGTTCATCGGTTCACCTCAACTATATCATTTCATAGCATTACCATCATATCATCCTCATTGCGATGATGCAAGATAATTGACATTGAGGGTGCATTTCAGTTTTGGGGCGGACATACGTTTTGCTTAGGGCGTGTTGATATTTTGTAAAAAGGCGCTTATTGGATGATTTTGGATGGCATATATGCCGTCCCTACAGCCCAATTATCGTAGGGGCGTGATATATCATGTCCACAAAAAGGTCATGATATGAATGTCAACACAACCTAGCAATCAAGGCATACTTGTTAGTAGCCCTATGGAAGCGATAAAAAACGTTCAAGCCAGATTGGATAACCCCAGTCTTAAACGCATTCGGATGTATGATGAAGACAATTTCGCTAATTAACGAAAAGGGCGGTGTCGGTAAAACGACCATCGCCACACATTTGGCGGCTGGATTGGCATTGCGCGGGGCAAAAGTTGTTTTAATTGATACCGACCCACAAGGCAACGCAACCAGCGCATTTGGTCAAGAAAAAACACCGGCATTTTATGATTTAACCGTCCGCAATGCCACCTGGCGAGACGCGCTTAAAGTGGTTTTGCCAGAATTATATGAAATGCCGAATGCCACCAGCAAAGGGCAATTATTTTTATGCCCAAGCAACATCGAATCGCGCAATATTGCCAATACCATTAGCAGTCCCGCCATCGTGACAAAACGGGTGGCTGAATTGCAGGGCAATATTGATTATGTGATTTTCGATACATCCCCTACCCCGTCACTGCTCCATGCGGCAATTATCGCCGCCAGTCATTTCATCATCATCCCCACCGATTGCGAGGGATTTGGCGCGTTAGAAGGTGTGCCATCCACGCTTGAGCATGTGATGGATGTGCGGAATCAGGCACTGATGCGTGGCATAGATGTGGCTCGCCCGATGGGGCTTATCCCCAATAAATACCGCGCCAATACCATTGCCCATAATGATATTTTGAATCACTTTAGACAAACCTATGGCAGTTTGGTGTGGGATGCGTTGCCGATGCGAATCACCTATGCCGAAGCCCAATTGATGCAACGCTTGGTGTTTGCTTTTGCCCCCGATTCGCAAGCCTGTAATGATATGTGGTCGCTGGTTGACCAAGTGATGGTGACAGCTAATGGGGCGTAAAAAATTCACGAATGCCATTCAAAATCGGGGCAATACAAACCCAACCGAAAATGTTGGCAATTTGGCATATGGTGGGGATGTAGATTCTAAAATGCTTGACCAGTTTTTTGATGAGATTGCACAATCCACAAAGGGGCAAAATGCCATACAAATCAGCGCCAGCGAAACAGGCATTGATATTGGCAATTTCCGCATTTTGCCAACTGGGTTGCAAATCGCCGATGGTGTTAGTGTGGATGAGTGGCAAGCCTTCGGTAAACATATTCACATGATGGAAACCGCTATCCAGTGGATTATTGGTGACTGGCTGGCGTATGGTGAACGTGCCTATGGCAAGACCTATCAGGATGTATCGGAATTGACCGGTTATAGCTATGACACCCTACGCAATTTGGTTTGGGTTGCCCGCCAATTTAACTTGTCATACCGGTATGACAAGTTGAGCCATACCCATCACCAGAAGGCATTATTAGCGTGTCATGGCGATGCGGATGTGGCACATCAGTGGCTTGAACGCGCTTCCACCGGTGGCTGGTCTGTTAAGCGGATGCTGGATGAAATTGCGGGGGTCTCCCCTACCCCACCGCCTGCAAAGGGTCGAATGGCTAAATTTTGGGCAAATTTTGAGGGTTTTGCCAAGAAAAACATCCAAATTGCGAGTAGGGCAGGGGAGGCGGAGCGCCGTCAGATGGCAGATGCCTTGCGGAAGCTGGCAGATGATTTGGAAAAAAACTAAGAAATAAAAATGCGGAGGCTATCCCCTCCGCATTTTTATTTCTCCACACAGCGAGCAAGGGTTATTTTTGTCAATTTAAGGGCGATTTTTACGGATTTCTGCGGTAATGTGTATTAATTGGTATCGGGGGCATAAAATGTGCGTTTAGCCTGTGGCTTTGAGCCACAGGCTGGAAAAGATGTGGGTAAGGCATAGCCATGTAATGGGGAGGGGTAAAAACCTTATCTTAACGTGAGTTATGGATAACAAATAAGTCCTTAAAAGCACCCCCATCCCCAACCCTTCCCCCACTTCGTAGGGGAAGGGAG
>JALONZ010000086.1 GCA_025454675.1 Anaerolineae bacterium
GGTCAAGCAGAATTGCACGCCAGCCTCAAAGCATCATATAACCCCGACAGTTTGGCGCGGATTCGCAAATTTCAGGCGGGATTATCCCCCGAAGTTTTGGATTTTAGCTTGGTCGGGTGCGATGAACATCGTCAGATTGCCCAAGAAATTGCGGATAAATCCATCACGCTGGTGCGCGATACCGCCCAAAATGTGCCAGTGAGTCGCACAAAATCGCTCGGTGTGGTGACGGTACAACCCAAAAACCTCACCCCCGCCGATTCATCCGCGTTCATCAAAATTAAATTGGCGGATGCGATTCAGCAACGCCGTCCCGATGCGGTGGCGCATGGGCTACCGTTCCAAGCGACAGACGATGAAATCCGTGTCGCGTTGGATGCGGTGGCGGGGTTGGATGTGGTGGTGGTCGGGACGATTGTCGCCAATCAAGACGCATCACAAGGCGCATTTGTGCGGGCGTTGTTGGCGCGTGGTCAGCAGGTGGTGGCGGTGGCATTACGCACGCCGTATGATGTGGTGGCGTTCCCAGAGATTCAGACATACCTGTGCGCGTATGGCATTCGGGAAGTGACCACCGAAGCGGTGGCGCGGGTGTTGTTTGGCGAAATTTCGGCGGTGGGCGTGTTGCCGTGCGCGGTGGAATAGAAAGACACCCTCACCCCCCTGCCCCCTCTCCGCGTTACCCATAAGTCTGGAGAGAAGCAAAATAGGCTTGAGGGATACCTTTTCTTACGCAGGGTGTTAAAACATCGTAGGGACACGATTCTTCGTGTCCGCAACGGACGGCAAGAATGCCGTCCCTACAACCCTGTAAGCGCACTAAAGGCGCTAAAACCGTACACATGGTCGGATTTTTAGCCCCTTTAGTGGGCTTCTAAGTCGAATAGGCGGATGCTTTAGCATCTAATGCCAAAGATATGGGTAAGGCATAGATTTAGGGGTGAGGTTATGCAATGTGGCTGACATACGCCCTGCGGGCTAGTCAGCCATTACAAAATACCTAGTTTTAGAGGTGTAATGGCGGACTAGAGGCTTGAGCCTCGTATGTCCGCCACAAAATAAGGTGTTATCTATGAAAAAATTACTATTTTTGCTCATCATCATGTTCACCCTACCCCACCCCGCCACCGCGCAGGACGACCTGCCCGCGTGGTGTGTGAGTGTGTGGTATCCCTCATCCGATGCGGACGGCGGATATGAATCCATCCTCGCCAACGCCGACCTGATTGATGAGGTGAATGCCTTTTGGTATACCCCCGCGCCAGATGGCTCGCTGATTGTGTTGCCTGATGCCGAAAATGCGGATGAACTCCGTGAATGGCGCGAGGCGGGGTTGACCGTCATCCCCAGCATTTTTGGCAGTGTACCCGATGTCATCGGCGAGGCGCTACGCGATACGCACATCCGCGCCATTGTAGACACAGTGTTACGCATGGATTATGACGGGATAGATATTGATTACGAAGGCTTCCCCGCATCTACCCGCGAGGATTTTGTGCTGTTCATCACGGGGCTATCCGATGCGCTTCATGCCGAAAATAAATTATTGAGTGTGACAGTTCACGCCAAGACGGATGAGGGGATATGGGAAGGGGCGCGGGCGCAAGATTGGACGCGCCTGATGCCACCCGCCGATATTTTCCGCATCATGACCTACGATTACACCAACCGCAACGAAGACCCCGGTCCCATCAGCCCGCCCGCGTGGGTGTTGGATGTGCTGGCATATGCCGAATCCATCAACCCCGATTTATCCAAAGTGCGGATGGGGATTCATTTTTATGGCTATAGCTGGTTGCGTGGCAAAGCACCCGCCACAACTGTCGCCTATGCGGGGATTCAGAATTATATCGCCAGTTTTAACCTCGAAGTTCAGCGGGACGCGGATGATATGGAGGCGTATATTGATTTTAAGGTGACAGGACTGCCGCGCCAAGTGGTATATTTTGCCGACCCCATCGGCTTGGGGTATAAATTGGGCTTGGTGCGTCAGCAATTCCCCACGTTGGGCGGGATTTCCATTTGGGGCATCGGCGGCGAACACCCCGAATTATGGGATGTGATTCGTGAAAATATGACGGGGTGTGTATAATGGAAATATTTATCCCCACCCCCTAACCCCCTCCCCATTTCATGGAGAGGGGAAATAACGGACGCGATGAATCACGTCCCTACACCCTTCCCCTACTTGGTGGGGGAAGGGCTGGGGATGGGGGATTAAACAAGATTAACATAATAGGATGAAATTTCGATGACCCAAAAAGCCACCCGCGAGGGACTCAAATCACATAACCGCCGATTGGTATTGCGCTCGGTATTCACCGAAAAAGCCACCAACCGCGCCGCCATCGCGCAATATACCGGGTTGGCGAAACCGACCATCTCCGATATTGTGGCGGAATTGATTGAGGATGGGTTGGTGGAAGAACTTGGTCATGGCGAGAGTACCGAAAGTGGGGGCAAGCGCCCCATTTTGCTCCATTTTAGACCCGAATCGCGCCAGATTATCAGCATCAGCGTGGATAGCACACGGGTTCAAGGCATCTTGACCAATCTGAACGGCGATGTGATTGCCCGCCACCGCGCCTATATTGAAGATGCGGTGGGTTATGCGCCGTTGGATGTGCTGGTGCAGGTGATAAACGGACTCATCGCACAATCGGATTATCCCCTGTTGTGCATCAGCATCGGCACACCCGGTATTGTGTATAGCGATTTGGGCGTGGTGAAATCTGCGCCGTCACTGGGGTGGCATGATTTACTGCTGGAAAATCACCTCAGCACGCTGTATGACGTGCCTGTGTGCGTGGCGAATAACACCGAATTGGCGACCCGCGCCTTACGTGCATTCAAAGGCTGGAGCGAGGACGACACGGTGGTGATGGTGCTGGTGAATGGCACAGTCGAAATTGGCATCGCGTTTGGTGGCGGGGTCTATCATCATAGTGGCGATTTGGGCTTGTTGCGCGTGCCACCCGCCACCGACCAACTGGCATCATTTTTGGGATGGGAATTTGTGGAACGGCGGATTGACGAATTGCGCCCGATTGCGCCTGATAATACCCTGCCCGATACGTTTGATTATTTGGATATTCGTTATGGGTATGTGCGCGAGGATTGGTTATGCGCGGTGATTTATGACGAATTGGCGGGGCATCTGTCGCAGATTTTTGCGTGGATAACCGGCATTTTGCGCCCGAATCGAATTGTGTTGGCGGGCGAAATTGTGGAGATGGGCGAAGAATTGATGCAATTGGCGACCAACCAAACCACGCGCCTGCTCCCGCCCGATTTGGTGGATGCGGTCACATTTTCGTTAGAAACAGACACAACGCTCAGTTTACGCGGGGCGATTGCCCACGCCCTAGACCGCGAGTTAGGAGTGATTTCATGAGTAAAATGATTTTGACCTCACCCCCCTGCCCCCTCTCCATTTTGGAGAGGGGGAGCAAACCGAGCGCCGTTTTAAGTCCCCTCTCCATTTTGGCTATGCCTTACCCACATCTTTTCCGCCTGTGGCTCAAAGCCACAGGCTATGGCAGGTGTAAAAGCATCCTAAAGGATGCTCCAACAAATCAATTTCAGGGTAAAATGGGTTTTTGATGCTTATTTACCCCGTCAAATCGGTGGGTCAGCCCCGTTTACGGGGCTTCCAGAAGGCGAATAGGCAGAGCGCCTGCCGAGAATCATTGACGAATTTCATTCCCCTTTACCTACGAGCTACAAAGATGTGGGTAATGATAAGCCATTTTGGAGAGGGAGAGCAAACCGAGCGCCGTTTTAAGTCCCCTCTCCGTTGGGGAGAGGGGATTTAGGGGTGAGGTTATTTTTTAGGTTATATCAGAAAGGGTTATCATGACCAAAACCATCGGTGTCATCACCAACGATGCAACAAACATCTTTCAGCGCCAAGTGATTGCGGGCATTCATGCCATCGCCCACCAGCGCGGGTATGCGGTGCAGATTGAAAATCGAATTGATACGCATGGCGAGCGCCTCGCGTTAAATCGGGTGGCGGGGATTTTGGTCATCGCCAATGTGTTGGGTGATGATGAATTGCGCCAGCTTTACGCATCGGGCAAGCCGTTGTCGTTGGTCAGTCATCGCGTGCGTTATACACCCATTCCCGCCGTCATCCCCGATAACACGGGCGGAATTTCGGCATTGGTAGATTATTTGGTGGCGCGGGGCAAGCGTCGCATCGCGTTCATACAAGGCGATTTGAACCAAAATGACGGGGTTGAGCGCACGAATGCGTTTCGCCGTCAATTGATGCGCCACAACATCCCCATAGATGAACGCCTGTTTTTGCGCGGGGATTTTGAACGCGGAGTCGCCCGTCAATCCATGCGCGACTTTTTGCGGGCAGATATTGCGTTTGATGCGGTGGCGGGCGCGGATTATCTGCTGGCAATCACGGCGCAGGAGGTGTTGCGCGAGGCAAATCGGGATGCGGGGATGTGTGTGGTGGGGTTTGGCGATGGCATGGAGGCGGCAGAAGCCCAACTCACCACCGTTGGCGTGGATGTGGAACAGTTGGGAATCCGCGCAACACGCCAATTGATTGGGCAATGCGAGGGCTTGAAGATGGGTGGCATCACCATACTCAGCACCAGCATTGTGGAGCGTGAATCATGTTAGCGGAAGGATATGCGCCTACGACTACAAATCAAATTGGTGTGTAGGCTGGGATTAGGGCAAAATGCCCATGTATCGCACTTTGACGTGTTTTTCAAGACTATTATGCAAGATGCAAACGATATTGTAACGAAAATAAAACGGATATGTAGCAAACGTTAACGATACTTTTTTCGGAAATAGCCTTACAATTTAACTATCTCCATGATAAAAATTCATGAAGAATTAAGGGAGAATTGAGGACTATTCATGACCACAGATTTTACATCAGCATTGGGCGCGAATATTCGTTATTTGGATTCAACCGCCCAAAATTACCTTGGCAATCGCACCTATCGAGATTTTTATCGGTGGGCATTAACAGAAGATAACCCGCAACAATTGGCATGGATACAGGCGATAGGTCTGGCGCAATTGGTAAGGATGACCTATCAATTATTGCACGGGTTAGTGCGCGATGAAGATTGGAAATTGTTATTGAATGACAGCGTGACAATTAACGGGTATCAGGTATACGAAATTGTATCGGATAACTTGGGAATTGGCATCACCCATGCAGGGTCGGATAAATTGCGTGAAACACTGATTTTGTTCAATAAGGCAATGCTAAATCGCCTGACGACTGGCAAACAGGTAGATATAAGTTATTTTGAAGCGTTCTCGAATGATATATCCACATTTTTGCAAAGCCAAACCGCGCAAAAGCAGATGGATATTGTTCAGGCGTATATTCGGCAATGTCCTGGGTTTACCGTGCAGGATTTTGAATTTAACATCCCGTCGCTGTTGGTGGCGAATATCGAAACGTGTTATGCGATGTATCGGGATTGTGATAACCTGATTGGCGGAAAAATCATCCAAGACGGGTTGGTGAGGCGCTATCGGGCGGTGAACGACTTGTTATTGCGAGAAACGATGGATTTTGATAAACGACTGGCGGTGAGCGGAGACGCGATTTTGGTCGCGCCGACATTGGGATATTACATCGCGGTCATTGCAGAGCGCATTTATAAATTGCCCCTGTTCAAAGATGTGGTCGAAAGTGGGCAATTGGAGCAAGTGTTATATGATGCGGCATTGGTGGTGCGGATGTTGAATGATATGGGTGTGCTGACCAAACAATCGGCAGAATCGCGCCAACGGGTGATAGACGTGTTATCGGGTCCCGCCTACGCGGGTTTACCTCTGAAAGAGGCAATTGGTTTGTGTGATGAATTAGGCACACAAATCACACGCCTGCAAAAAGATGTATTTTTTGGCGAATGGAATTTGGTATTATATGAGCTGGAAGACAAACCTGTCACGCCAGAGACCATGACCATTTTCAAAGACCGTCTAGCATACCTAAATGTGATATATAAGACGACTTATCAGCGCATGGAGCGGGGGCTAATGGATATTGAAAATCTGTTGAGTCATACGTTGGTGAGTTCGGTTGTGCGCCGCTTCGTGGAATTTCATGTGAACTTATATTCCAACGATTTTAAGACAGAGACAGGCGAATTTGGCATATAGGGTAGCTTCAGGAATCCAGCTTAATGCTTTTGACCTCACCCCCTGTAGGGGCTTGCCATGGCAAGCCCCACATACAGCAACTTAACAACAAAATTGCTTTTTGACCTCACCCCCCTGCCCCCTCTCCAATTTGGAGAGGGGGAAAAAACCGTTTTATAGGTGGGTTTAAGTCCCCTCTCCGCTTGGGAGAGGGGATTTAGGGGTGAGGTTATTTTCTTAAGTTGCTACGCATGGGGCGCGATATGTTGCGCCCTTACAGGTATTATAACAACAGTGATTTTTCCAGTTGGGCATATTCATAAGCCACCTCGCCCCATGCTTTACCCAACCGCCGAAACCCTTCTTCAATATCGGCAGGTTTATGGATACCATAATTCATACGAATTTTATATGCCCCTGCCCCGCTATTCGTATAAAACACATTGCCAATGGCATATGCCACATTATGCTGAATGGCGGTGATATACAATTCGGCGGCAGTAGGTCCGTGATGTGGCAATTCTATCCACAAAAATAATCCACCTGTGGGGATATTCCATGTGCTACCGGCTGGCAAATATTTTTCGGCGGCAGATAACGCGGCATCCCGACGGCGCATTAATTCGCGGTTATTGCGTTCTAATTGCCCGCCTAATAACCCACTTTCCAGCATCAAATGAATCACGCGCTGATTTAACCCTGGCGTGGATATATCTGCCGCTTGTTTGACGCGCACCAACCGTTGATAATGTGCGCCATCGGTAATCAGATAACCAATCCGAATGCCGGGTAACAACATTTTAGTATAGCCACTGGCATGAATCACAATGCCCGTATCATCTAAGGCTTTGATGGGGGGCAATGATTCGCCTTCAAACCGAAATTCATGATAAATGGCATCTTCTAGGATGGGGATATTATATTCATTCGCCAAATTCAACAGTTGCCTGCGCCGATGCAAGGGCATAACATGCCCCGTTGGATTTTGGAATGTGGGCATGACATAAATCAATTTGGGCGCGTGGTCTATGATGAAATTTTCAAGATGGTCAAGCCGAATCCCCTCTTCATCGGTACAAATGCCATGCACCTGAACACGGCGTGTTCGCACAATATCCAACATACCAATATAGGTTGGGTTTTCTGTGACGACCATATCGCCTTCTGATAGCAAGGCTTGAATCACCAAATCTAAGCCTTGTTGTGTGCCACCCGTGATGAGGATATTATTGGGGCTACATTGAATCCCCAATGCACTGACATAATCACGCACGGCAGACCGTAACGGCGCATACCCTTCTGGCAATTCATAATTCAGCGCCGAAGCACCATCACGGTCTAAGACCTGATTAATGGCATCACGCAAATTTTGCATCGGGAAAAATTCAATCGGTGGCGACCCGCTATTAAAGCTAATCACCCCCGGTTTACGCGACATCCGCATCAGTTCACGCAAAGAATTATCTGGCGCGACATTTTCGGTGACAGTGTTCATCACAGGTACGATTTTTTCGGTGAGTGGGGTGGGATTTGTGCCATTGCCTTCTTTAGAGACAAATGTCCCGCGTCCCGCATGGGCGCTCAAAAATCCTTCGGCGCGAAGTTCTGCATACGCATTGACCACGCTAATCCGACTGATATTCAGTTGACGGGCTAAGTCACGGCTGGCGGGGAGGCGTGTGCCTGATGGTAATTCACCACTCTCAATTTGTGAGCGAATGGTGCGAATCAATTGCCGATAGATGGGTTCTTCTCCATCACGGTCTAACGCAACCAACAGTTGCGATGGGTTAAACATAATGGCTCCTGTTTGTCTGTATAGACAACCAATCCTGTTTGAAACATGCTATATATCGAGTATATACACAATCTTATAAATAAATGCGTAAGATTGTTTCCATGTAATTCCATTGTGGACTTATTAGGTTAGACATAAATGAATTTTAACTGAAAAATGTAAAAATGTTATGG
>JALONZ010000087.1 GCA_025454675.1 Anaerolineae bacterium
CCAACCCTTCCCCCACTTCGTAGGGGGTGGGGTTGAACACCAACATCCTTAACCATAACTGACGTTTAATATCACATTCGGCAACACTGGGATTAGGGCGTTCCGCGTTTTGGGCGGATAGTCGCATGTTCGCTAATCCCACCCGACAATCCCATTTGTTGTGTAAGGGACGGTTAGCACATCGTGCGTATATCGTCCCGAACATCCCCAACGGCGCTATCCACCCCATTCATCCACCGCCGCCTGCATTTGCGCGGGGGTGAACACCCCATAATGAATATCCACAATGACACCATTCGCATCAATAATATACGTCATCGGATATGCCTGAACATAATACTGGTCTTGAATCGTCCCCGATTCATCCAGCGCCAGCGGAAATGTGATGCGAATTTGGTCGGCGAATGTCATCACTTGGTCGGCGGTCTCGCGGTTATTCACCGCCAAAATGGTGACATCGGTTTGGTCATAAAAACGTTGGAACAAGGGCATTTCGATACGGCAGGGTCCGCACCATGTCGCCCAAAAATTCAAAAAGACCACTTGCCCACGAAAATCGGAGAGGCGAATGGGGTCGCCTGTGGGTGTGGTGGTCGTAAAATCGGGCGCGACATCACCGATGTTGGTCGTTGCGGGGGCAGGTGCGGGATTAGCCAGCGCATAGATGAGGAAAATGGCAATCGCGGACACGATGCCCGCCACCACCAGAATCAGGGTTAAGTTAGTGGGCTTAGATGAGATAGGTTGCATTTATCCCCACCCCCTAGCCCCCTCCCCATTGCATGGAGAGGGGGAATAACACCCTTTTTCGATACTCCCTTCCCCCATCAAATGGTGGAAGGGTTGGGGATGGGGGATAATGAACTTGTCCATATATACCGAGTTAATTTTCGATGGGGAAGTCGGGGTTGTTGCCATATTCCACCCAAGACCCATCATAATTGCGGACATTTTCATAGCCCAACAATTCGCGCAACACAAACCACACATGAGCGCCACGCACCCCTGTTTGGCAATAGGTGATGATTTCCTTTTCGCGGTCAAAGCCAGCCAATTGGAACAATTCATCCAATTCTTCAAACGATTTGAAGGTGGCGGTTTCGGGGTCTACGGTATCCACCCATTCGAGGTTAATCGCGCCAGGGATATGACCGCCACGGTCAGCCCGCACATCCAAGCCTAAATATTCATCGGCAGAACGGGTATCGCACAATTGCACACCCGCATCATCGAGGCGTTCCACCACATAATCGCCAGTGGTGCGGATTTCGGGGTCGGCTTCAGCGATTTCGTATACCACTTCTTCAACGACAGGCGGTTCACCTGCTTCAAATTCTTGACCATCAGCCTCCCAACGGACAGTCCCGCCATTATATACACGCACATCGGCATGTTGGTAATATTTCAGCACCCAATAAGCGCGGGCGGCGAGCAAATTCAGGTTGTTATCATATAACACCAACACATCTTCGGTGGTGATGCCTAATTTACCCAATGTAGCGGCAACTTGTTCGGCTGTGCCAATTTGCCCAGAAACTGCATCTTCGGGGTTATTCAGTTCGGCTAATGAAACGAATAATGCGCCAGGGATGTGTTCTGCCACATAATCTTCAAGGTCGCCACCGATATGGAGCAATTTGAATTCTACTTCTTCTGGATTTTCCACAATCCATTCGGTATCTATCAATAAATCGGGGTTGGCATAATCGACCACCTCTTCTTCGGTGGTCTCTTGTGCGAATACAGACCCGCTAATCAGTAACAACAAAACAATGATGAGCAATTTCAGGTGTTTCATAGTGTGTTTCTATCCCTTCCTTATATAGAGAATCGTTTTCAAATTTAAGGTAACATGCCTAACACGGGTGTCGTGTCCATGAAATAAGGTTATTTTTTATTTATGTAACGGTGGGATATACGCTTCGCTAATCCCACCCTACGCGCCGATTTGGATTTGTAGGGAAGGATTAGCGCGTAGCGCGTATATCCTTCCACATATCATACGACGGCGTGTATATATTTATTTCCGTGTCAAAATCACTTGCCACTCAGATGATTTGACTTCTTCAATCTTCACATCAAACCCCAATCGAATGGCTTGTGTGGGGATGGTATCCAACGCGGGCGCGTGGTCGGTGATGACGACCAATTGATTTTCGGTTTTCGCTAATTTTTTCAGGGCTTGCACCGTCCGCATCATGGGATAAGGGCAAATTTCACCGCGTACATCCAGTTCTTTCGACATTGCTATTGCTCCTATGTTTATAAAAATCTTAAAAACAGTATCCCCACCCCCTAGCCCCCTCCCCATTGCATGGCTGAGGGGGAATAAAAGGCTATTTTTGCCTTGCTCCCTTCCCCTATTCGATGGGGGAAGGGTCGGGGATGGGGGAAATTTTTGAATCTCATGGCAAGCGTTGAATCACCTGCGTACCGACCCATGCGCCGATGAGCGCGAACACCGCCCACACCCACGCCGTGACCGATAACGACGGGATGCCAGAGAAAAACGCGCCAATGGTGCAACCAACCGCCGTACCCGCGCCGTATCCCATCAATATCCCGCCGATGCCCGCTTGCACCAAACGGCTTTTTTGTTTGGGGATACGAATCTTAAATTCCCCTGCGAATAACGCGCCGATGAACGAGCCGTAAAAAATGCCGACCACCAAAAAGAGTAAAAAGGTGAGAAATGTGCCATCGCCCGTATCCAACACACACCCCGCCATGCTCCGTGTGCCAAGCAATTCGCCCGGTGTCAGCCCCATTGCATTGCCCAAACTGAGCGACCAGCGCGACATCTCACCTGTCACACCCAATGGGCGCGTGGAGACAAATGACAGGATGTTCACCACACCCAACATCGCGCCACCCAACAAAACCGACCAACCATGAACAAATACTTGGCGGAAAATATTTTGCACTTTGTTATAAAATGTCGTATCGGGCAACAATTGGGCGGCATGAGCAGGTGCAACACCCCCGCGCCGTGTTTCCCACCAGATGACCGCAAAATACAACAGGATGAGTGCCGCTAATGTGATGAATAATGCGCCACCATGCCCAAAAGTGTGGGGCAACCATACCCGCGGGCTATCCCGTATGGTGAACTCGTACCACCAATTCCATGTGAAACTGGCAGTGAACAAACCGAGTAAAATCCCGCCAAAACTCACCCACGAGCCGATATACCCCTCCCCCATGCGGTAAATTGAACCCGTCACGCAACCGCCCGCCAACACCATCCCAAATCCGAAGATGGTCGCGCCAAAAAGCGTGTGCCAACCCAACGGCATGATATGTGCCATTTGCGGGTATGTGCCTAATGCCGTGTTGGGGACTTGTCGCGCCATCAGGAACGAAAAGCCCACCGCCGCAATCATCAACCCAACCAAAATACCTTTTAGGTTGCGCCCATGTCCCAGCAAGAAAATATCGCGGAAACCACTGGCGAAGCATAGCCGTGAGCGTTGGATGATGAAGCCCGCGCTCAGACCAATTAACCAATATGTCCCCATACGAATTTCATTGGTATTGGCAAAAATATAAACCGCCACCGCCACCATCACCGCAAACGCGCCCTTATAAATATTCGGGTCGCCGATGTTGGTCGCAATTAGCTCCCAAAAGCGTTTGGATGGCGATTCGGTTATTCCAGATTGTGCCTGCATATCATTTTGCTCCCACTTTACCAGACCATTCTAACCATGAACCATCGTACATGCGGATTTGCTTAAATCCGAGTTGATGCAATAAGAAAAATGTGTGCGATGCGCGTACCCCCGATTGGCAATAGGTGATGATGTCTTTATCAGGTGTCACGCCTTTTTCGGCTAAATCGGCACGGAGCGCCTCTAAATCACCAAATAAGCGGTTATCGGAGGTGGCAGTCGTCCAATCCCATAACACGGCGCTGGGGATATGCCCCTTTGCATATTCATTTTCGGCGCGGACATCTAGCAATACCTGATTTTTTTGATGAATATACGCCTGCACATAGGCAAAATCGGCATAAATTGACCCGTTCAGGCGCGGGGTGAAGGTGCGCGGGGCGATGGTCGGTGATACATCGCTGGTCGGATACCCGCCAAATTCCCATTCATCCCAACCGCCATCCAATAACAACACATTCACATGCCCATAGCGCAAAAAACTCCATGCGAGGCGCGATGCCAGTAACCCATGATAATCATCATAAATCACGATTGTCGTGCGCTCATCAATTCCCAACGCGCCTGCTTTGACCGCAAATTCATCAGGCGCGAGGAGCATCCCCTCTACCCCATCAGATTCATGACGGAAATCATTCATATTCACCGATACCGCGTTGGGGATGTGTCCATCAGCATAAAACTCGCTGGGACGGGCATCCAAAATGCGGACATTGGGGTCGTTTAGGTTGTTCGATACCCATTCCGACTGAATAACATGGGTACTGAGCGCAATCGTCATAGCTTCCTCCAAGTATTAAACAAAACGGCACACGGATTTTGGCTGTGTGCCGTATAAAACACACACCATCTTCATGCGTATGGAGATGGTGTGTTTGATAGCGTTTTGGGTTACATCAACATCAAACTGAACATCTCCGTTAGGGGTTCTTACACATACAACACATGCACATGGATTTGATGGTGGTGCAAAACAAGTTTTTCATAGTGGTCTCTTGTTATTGGTTCATTCAATATGCAGATAGTAGCATACGCATAAAAATTTGTCAAGTATTCCGATATATCAAGTCATATAAATCGCGCAAGTCGTGATTATTGAATGGCAATCAGTTGTGCTATAATTCACATAAGGAACGTCAGTTATGGATAACAAATAGGACTGCAAAATCACCCCTATCCCCCCTGCCCCCTTATCCCCACTACGTGGAGAAAGGGGGTGAAAATTGCTTCTCGGCGCAGTTTTAGCCCTCTCTCCACAGCGTGGGGAGGGGGTTGCGGGTGGGGTGAAATAAAAATAATCTTAACCATAATTCACGTTAAGGAGTGTTCTATGGACTATAAAACGGTTTGGCTGATTGAAAATGACGTTGTTTTGATGATACCCTATGGCGATTTAACACCGAATGACGGGGTGAAGATGATTCAATCCGCCAGTGACCTCATCAACACCTCCCTAAAAGACAAAGTGGCGGTCATTGCGGATATAACGCATCTCTCCAGCCCTGCCCCGAATATCATCGAAGCCTTCAAATTATTCAAAAATCGTTCACCCAAGTGGGGATTTACGATTATTATTGGTCAAAAAGACCTAAAACGCATCATCGCGCAAGCCGTTTTACAAACAGCGCGGGTGGATGTGCGTTTTGCGAAGGATATGAATGAGGCACTCCAGATTTTGTATCGTGTCGTGCCTGAATTGGTCGGTAAAGCAGTGAATCAGATTCACTAAGGCATCGGCGTGGGTGTCGGGAAATAAAATTCGTAGTCTGGATTAGTCGAAATTTTATCCATCATCATCAAATCCCACCATGCGGGGCGCGGGGTAAAGCCTGCTGGCAACGGCGCACTCTCGCCGATTCCCCACCACCATTCTTCATTGGCAGGTGTCCAATCGGGATTCGGATAGTAGAGTGTGACCATCAACCCAACCCAAGGTCGCCAATTTTGGGCGGCAAAAGCATATGCCCGCGCCAAATAATCGCCTTGTACCTCTGGCGATACGGCATACCACGCATAATCGGGATTCACTTGGTCAGTTGTCCAGCCCATTTCCATGATGGCAATTTGTTTGTGGGCATCGCCGTTGGCAATCATAATCGCCCGATACGTTTCCACATTGCGAAACGACATCCACGGCAAATCGCCCGTCGGCAGGTTATACGGGTCATCTTCTGGCGCGGAACGATACCCCGCCGCATGAACGCCCAACACATCAAAATAGGCACTCCCGCCCGCCTCATATAGCTTCCATAAAAATTCATCATGGGGCATCACGCCCGCGATGCGCGTACCCGTTGGCGCGAGTCCCGCGCTGATGATAATTGCATCAGGGTCGGCTTGGCGGATTGCCCCACCACACGCCGCCAGCAACTTGACATATGCCACCGGATTTGGGGAGCGTTTGCCCCATTCACGCTCCAAATTTGGCTCATTCCACACCTGATAGGCGGCAATTTGCCCTTTATAACGGGTCGCCACCGCCGAACAATAATCCGTCAGGCGGGACATATCGAATGGCGGGTCATCTGCCCCATAACTACCTTCGGGGAGGATTGCCCAATCAGGCGGGGCATCCAACCGCGCCACCACCTGAATTCCCTTGCTGGTCAGGTCTGCCATCATCGGGTCTGCGAGATGCCAATAATAACGAATGGGGTCATCTTCGGCATATAAATTCGGCTCAATATCGCGCCATGCAAATTTTTGGCGGATGTGCGTGAATTGCAACATCTTGATATGCTCAATGCCGATGTTACGATAATCAGGGTTAATCCAGAATGAGGTGTGAATGCCATAGGTGAGCGATGGAAACACCGTATCGCTGGTCATATCAATGGCATCGGGGCGCAAATCGGTCACATCCAACACGGGATATTGGGGCGCGGGTTGCTCCCAAAAATTGGCGGATGCGGTGGGCGTGGCGGGTGTGGGTTGGGTATCGCAGGCGGTGAGGAGTATCAGAATCAATACCAACAGCCAATATAATGAATATTTTATCATGCGGTTGCGTCCAGTACAGCAACGGTCTCAAACCGTACTGGTGATGTTTGGCTTGTGAGGAGGTCTATAACATGGTCATGTGCATCAGGGGTATAATAAACCTCGCCACATTGTGAGCATACCAAAGCAGGCACATTTTCAATGATAAACCAACGCCCTTGATATTGTTGTAGGCGGGTTATGTGTTGTTCATCCAGATGCCCTTTGCAAATTAGACAGTCATTCATGTGTTTTTCCTTATCATAAAATCATCAGACCATTCATCAGGATTTGGCTGATAGATGGTATGTTCATCGTCCCACAAATTATCTGTTTGGGTGTCTTCATAAATCAATCGCATCTTCCAAAATATAGGCACGATACGCCTCACGCAAATTGGCTTCAATCGCAACATCCACAGGACAATTGAGCAATTGCTCCAAACTCACAATTAACCCTGAATGGTCGCGTAAGCGGTAATCGGATGGAAACTTGACCAACAAATCCACATCGCTATCAGGATGCGCTTCGCCCCGCGCCACACTGCCGAATACGCGCACATCATACGCCCCGCGTGCTTCGGCTAGGC